>SHNG01000011.1 GCA_004295005.1 Gammaproteobacteria bacterium | reverse complement strand
CATGCGCGTCTGGGTTGCGGCGATTTCGCGGCGCAGGTCGGCAAGGCGTGTTCTCAGTTCCTGGTACAGCGGATTGAACTGCGTATTGCCGAACGGTGATTGCGTCTGCCCGCTTGCCACGGCCGTGCTGCGGCGATCCTGCTCATCCTTGAGCTGGCGCTGGATGTCCTGCATCTGCATGCGCGTGCGTACGACATCCGGATACTGCTCGGTGTAGGTGAGCAGGAGCCGGTCGAGCTGATTCTGCAATTCGATCAATTGCGCACGGTACAGCCCTTCGCGGGTCTGCACCGCGGTGACCTCGGATTCACCGGAAAGCTGCGCAACCAACGCACTTTCGCGCGAGCGTTGCTCCATGAGATTGGTGCGGGCCTGCTCGACCTGGGTACGCAAGGCACTGATCCTCGCGTTGGCATCCGCAGCGCTGCCAGCCTGGGCATCGGCATTCTCGGAGCGGTACTTGAGCAAGCCTTCCTCAGCGGAGGTCAGCTTCTTGTGATAGTCGGATACCTGGTTGTCGATGAATTCGAAAGCCTCGCGGCTCTCGCGTTCCTTGGCGGCGCGACTTTCCTCGATGAACAATTCGGCAAGGTGCTTGGTGACGACGAACGTGCGCTGCGGGTCGGAATCGCGATAGGTGATCTGCACCAGCTCAGGGCGCGGGCTGGTCACCTGGGTGGCATCCTTGATGCGCTCCATGATGCGCTCCTGCTCGACCGGCGAGGGTTGCGACTCCATCCAGCCACCGGTCTGCATGGCTTCGGTCAGCACCTTGCGACTGAACACCACCTGGCGCGCCAGGCCCGCGCGATCGGTCACTCCGGTGGGTACCGCACGACCTTCCAGCAAAGGGGCGATGATGTCGCTGCTCTGGGCCAGGATGGTTGTCGATGCGACATAGGACTTCGGCCAAAGCAGACCGGCCGTCAGTGCGGCAATGGCAATGAAGGCAAAGATGAAGGTCAAGACCAGGCCATGCCGGCGCCCCTCCTTGAGGAACATGGGCAGCATGTCGATCAGCGGTGGCGGTGAAGTGTCGATCATGGAATTGCTTTGGTGATCCCTGCGTGGTTGGTGTTGTTCAGAAGGTTCGCTCGGGAACCGTGATGACATCACCGGGTTGGACCGGATAGTTGGTTTCCAACTCACCCTTCTGCAGGATGCGATCCAGACGTACCGCGAAGGCGCGCGTGGAGTCGCCCTCCTTGCGATACAACTCGGTGCGGTCGGCGGCGGCAAATTCGTTGGTGCCTCCGGCGGCAAGAACCGCATCAAGCACGGTCATGCCCTGGCGATACGGAACCGAAATCGGTGTTCGCACCGCGCCGGTCACGCGTACGCGGGCCAGGTATTCATGGCTGCGCAACTGGTCAATGATCACCGTGACTTGCGGGTTGCGCACGAACTTCTCGAGTGCGGTCTTGATCTCCGCGGCCACTTCCTCGGGAGTGCGCCCGCCGGCCACGACATCACCCACCAGCGGCACCGAAATGCGTCCATCCGGACGCACGGGTACGGTGACGTTCAAGTCCGGGTTCTGCCATACCGCCACGCGAACCACGTCATCGACGCCAATCCGGTAAGCCTCTACGGCCTGGGCTTCGGGGTTCACGGTGGGCGCGGAACCCGGCTTGGGGCCGCTGGCGCAGCCGGCCAGCATTAGAAACATCAGCAAAAACAGTGACTTGCTTACCAAATTCATGGGGCTCGACTCCGTGGTCCGATGCAAACTGTGAAACCTATCACATTTTTCCCCTTGCTCGACGGGAAGGCAGGCTGCTGAAGGGGCCCGGCGGGGCCACGGGTACCGAACTTTGCCGTGGTTGCGCAGAACCGCCGACTAGACGCGGTAGTAGTCCCGATACCAATCCACGAATCGTGCCACGCCCTGCTCGACCGAGGTCGCGGGGGCGTAACCGGTGTCGCGCGCCAGTTCCTCGACATCGGCGCAGGTGTCCGGGACATCGCCCGGTTGCAGGGGCAGCAGGATCTTTTCGGCCTTGCGGCCAACGCAGGATTCGATGACTTCGATATAGCGGGACAACTCCACCGGCTGGTGATTGCCGATGTTGTAGACCCGGTAGGGCGCGCTTGAGGAAGCCGCGTTGGGCTTGAGCGCGTCGAACCGCGGATCCGGGCCTGGCACGCGGTCCAGGGTGCGTATCACGCCTTCGACGATATCGTCGACATAGGTGAAATCCCGCGTGTGCTTGCCGTGGTTGAACACTTCGATCGGCTCACCGGCGAGGATCTTGCGGGTAAACAGGAACAGCGCCATGTCCGGTCGCCCCCACGGGCCGTACACGGTGAAAAAGCGCAGGCCCGTGGTCGGTAGGGCGAACAGGTGGCTGTAGATATGCGCCATCAGTTCGTTGGCCTTCTTGGTGGCCGCATACAGGCTGACCGGATGGTCAACCGGATCCTGCACCGAGAACGGCAGCTTGCGGTTGGCACCGTAGACCGAACTTGATGAGGCATACACCAGATGTTCGACACCACCGTGCCGACAGGCTTCGAGGATGTTGGTGAAGCCGACGATGTTGCTGTCGATGTAGGCGTGTGGATTTTCCAGCGAGTAGCGAACACCGGCCTGCGCGGCCAGGTTGACCACGCGCTGCGGTTTGAATCCTGAAAACGCGCCTTGCAGCGCGCTGCGATCCTCCAGCGATGCCTTGACGAAGGTGAAGCCCGGCTGCGGACTCAGCCGTGCCAGCCGCGCCTGCTTGAGGCTCGGATCGTAATAGTCATTGAGGTTGTCGAAGCCCAGCACTTGATCGCCACGCGCGAGCAGGCGGGCACTCAGGGCAGAGCCTATGAATCCTGCGGCTCCTGTCACCAATACACGCATGAATGCATTTCCTCAGAGACGGTCATCGACACAATCGCGCGGCAACGCCTGCTTCACATCGAACACGATGCAGCCGGGCTTGCCGAGGGCACGGATACGCTCGCCGCCCATTTCAATGAACTGCCGGTGGGCAACGGCCAGCACGATGGCGTCGTACTTGCCGGATTCGAGGGTGTCGACGAGGTCGAGGCCATATTCGTGCCTTGCCTCCTCGGCGCTGACCCACGGATCGTAAACATCGACATTGGCGTGGAAGCTGCGAAATTCACCGACCACATCGACCACGCGCGTGTTGCGCAGGTCCGGGCAGTTCTCCTTGAAGGCGAGTCCCAGCACCAGCACGTTGGCGTTGGCGGCATGCATGCGGCGCTGGATCATCAGCTTGATCACGCGCTGCGCAACGTGGCTGCCCATGCCGTCGTTGATGCGACGTCCGGACAGGATCACTTCCGGGTGGTAACCGATCTGCTGGGCCTTGTGGGTGAGGTAATAGGGATCCACGCCGATGCAGTGCCCACCGACGAGGCCAGGTCGGAACGGCAGGAAGTTCCACTTGGTGCCGGCCGCCGCCAGCACTTCGCTGGTATCGATGCCCAGGCGGTGGAAGATCAGGGCCAGCTCGTTGGTCAGGGCGATGTTGAGATCGCGCTGGGTGTTCTCGATGACCTTGGCCGCTTCGGCGACACGGATGCTGGATGCCTTGTGGGTGCCGGCGGTGATCACCCGGCGATAGAGCGCATCGACGAAATCGGCGACCTCCGGCGTGGAGCCGGAAGTGACCTTCATGATGGTTTCCAGTCGATGCTGCTTGTCGCCCGGATTGATGCGCTCGGGACTGTAGCCGGCAAAAAAATCGACATTGAAACGCAGCCCGGACTCGCGTTCGATGATCGGCACGCACACCTCCTCGGTAGCGCCCGGGTAGACCGTGGATTCGAAAATCGCGACGCCGCCGGGTCGGATGGCACGCCCCACCGTGCGGCTGGCCGATTCCAGCGGCCGAAGATCCGGGCGCTTGGCATCGTCGATGGGTGTGGGCACCGTCACGATGAAGACATTGCGTGAAGCAAGCTCCGCCGCGTCGGCAGAAAACCTGAGCCGTGGCGTGGCAGCCAGCTCCTCTTCGCTGACTTCCAGGGTGTGGTCCTTGTGCGCGCGCAACTGCTCGATGCGTGCCGTGTTGATATCGAAACCCAGGGTATCGAGCGTGCGCCCGAAGCCCACCGCCAGCGGCAGTCCGACATAGCCCAATCCAATGACGGCAAGACGAACCTCGTCGGGGCGTGGCAGGGCGGCTGCGGGCATGATGGGTTTCCGAAGGGCGAAAAGCGCAAGTTTAGCAAGCGCCGCCGACGCTGTGGACCGGGCATGAAACACGAGAGTATGCTTTTGTTCGCGCTCGCCGCAGGCACGCACGATGCGTGATGCAATCTTCAGTTTCCACACCTGCGACGGCTTCGAAACCGAACCCTGTGATCCGATTCAAGTATCCATCAGGGTTTGGGTCCCACCATTCGCGTCCCTGAAGGTGGAGTAGTGCCGTGTCATTTGTTCGCATCCTGTTTGGCTTGACCCTGATCCTGGCCGGTTCGGTCCATGCGGTTGAGCCGTTCATGGCCTTGCCGGTCACGAGCGGCAGCATGAGCGTGCAACTGGTGCCCACCGAAGCGGTCACCGCCGGCAGCAACCAGTTGGTCACCTTTGGCGTGCCATTTCCTCGCGGATCGATCACCACGGCCGGGCTGGCCAATCTCAGGGTGCTCAAGGGGGCTGTCGAGATTCCCGCCTATGTCGACCAGATGACGCCCTGGCGCAATCGACTCGTACCCGCCCTGGATGGAACTTCGGTGCGCGTGGTGCGCATCCAGATTCACAACACCTTCGCCGCCGTTTCTCCGGAGAGCATCACCGTCCAATGGGGTGGGCCGGCGCGCCTTCAGAACGTCACCACACTGACGCCGGTGCGCAATGGTTGGCACACCGTCACCAGTGGCAGCTTCGTGGCTGCCGACAATGTGCAGGAACCGAACGTGTACGCCGTCCTGCCGCGCACCTGGCTCAGTCTGGGGGCGCTAAAGGGCAACCAGGGCGTGGCTTTCGATGCCAGCAACACCGAGCCGCGTGACAACCCTTCCACCAACGATGGTATCGAGCATTGGCCGGGCTATCAGGAAGCTGATCGCGCCGCCAAGAACAATTTTTACAACCTGGTCAACCAGGATGACGCGGCAGTCACCGTACCCAACCAGTGCCCGTACAAGACCGATTACGAGCCTTGGCTGTATGACCGCGCCTCCTCGATGTTTGTCTTGTATTTCCGCAGCGGTTTCTACAAAGCCTTGCGCGAAGCGGTGCGCGCCTCGGAGTTTTACACCGACCATGTCAACGCGAGCGGCTTTTTCGATCTCAAACCGGGCGATACAAAATACGTCTACGCGGAAAACCTGGCCTATCGTTACTGGCTGACCGGCGATGACACCGCGCTCAACCGGCTTGCCGCGATAGTCAGTGCACAGGCCGGCTTCAACGACGCCTGGACACCGACACTGGGGTTCTGGACCGAGCGCCACGCGGCCTTCAAGTTGCTGGCCAATCAGGTCAATTACGAAATCAACGGCGGCAGCACGGCCGCAAGTCAGGTCACCACCCTGGTCGGGCGCATGGTCACGCACCAGAACGGTGCCAACGGACAGATTCCCCAACCGACCGGTTTCGTCGATGGCGGCCTCTATCACTTCGGTTCCCAGCACGACGGTGACTGGGCAGACAATTCCTATGGCGCATCGAGTTGGATGAGCGGCCTGATCGTCGATGCCATGCTGCGCGCCTATTCCACCTCGGAAGATCCGGCCATCGCCAACTTCATCCGCCGCATGGGCAACTTCCTCCGGGTTGCCACCATCAACACCACCGACCACAGCTACGACTATGAAGGCGCGTTGGCACTGCCGAGATACGCAATGCTGTCGAACGGAACCGATGGCCAAGTGAACTTCGAGGATGTCGAACATGCCCTGGACGTGGCCAACGGCACCGCCTGGGCCGACTACTTTGCCGAATTGACCCAGCAACCCGACTCACGCCTGGCGGAAGTCACCGAAGATCTCTACTTCACCTACGACACCGGCGTGAACTACTGGATTCGCCCGGGTGGTCCAGGCAGTGGACTACCTGCCTATCGGGTCACACCCTGGCGCAAGTACGGCTGGGAACACCGCGTATCCGCAGGCATGGGCTGGGCCGTGCTCGGCGCCACCACGCAGCCGGATGCAATATTCAGTCACGGCTTCGAGTAGTCCACCCGGCAACCAGGGCACTGACGCAAGGTGGTGAGGTTCATCGACTTCGCGCTGTGGCACAAGGCATGCGATTGCGTTTGCACGGTGGATGCGCTGCGCTTATCCACCCTACGAACGCAATGTTTGTGGCATTGGCAGCAATGTAGGTCGGCTCAAGGTCCGCAGGGCCGGAGCCGACAAACGGGTTCCACCTCGTGGCGATGCCGTGATTTTCGGTGGCGTCGGCTCCACGGCTGCGCCGCTTGAGCCGATTTGTGGGTCGTTCAGCGCAACCCTTACGGTTTCTTCGGTCGCCGCCAGCCCGGAATCGTGGCTTGACGGCTGCGGCCTACGGTCAGTTCGTCGTCGGGGGCATTGCGGGTGATCACCGATCCTGCACCGATGGTGGCGTTGCGACCGATGGCTACGGGCGCGACCAGTGCCGAGTTCGAGCCGATGAAGGCGCCATCACCAATTTGGGTTTGATGCTTGTTCACGCCATCGTAGTTGCAGGTGATGGTACCCGCGCCGATGTTCGCATGCTGGCCCACTTCGGCATCGCCGACGTAGCTCAGGTGATTGATCTTGGAGCCGGCGCCCAGTTTCAATTTCTTGGTTTCGACGAAGTTGCCGATGCGCGATCCGGCGCCCAACTCTGTGCCCGGTCGCAGTCGGGCAAACGGACCGATCACGCAGGGCCCGTGGGTGGTCACGCCTTCGATATCGCAGTGCGCATGCACGACGGTGCCGGCAGCAAGGCGTGAATTGGAAATGCGCGTGTAGGGGCCGATGGTGACTTCATCGCCAATGTGCACCTCACCTTCCAGGATCACGTCAACGTCGATCTCGACATCACGACCGACACTGACCTTGCCGCGCACATCAAACCGGATCGGGTCGGCAAAACGCACGCCCTGGCTGGCCAATGCCGTTGCCTGCATGCGCTGGTAGAGGCGCTCCAGTGCGGCGAGCTGCCAGGGATCGTTGGCACCGAACACTTCCTGGGAATTGCTGCACTCGCAGGCGTCGGCCGGGTCGCCTTCCTCGTCGGCCTGGGCGTAAATGTCGGTCAGGTAGTACTCGTGTTGGGCGTTGTCATCGGAAAGGTTGTTCAGCCACACACGCAGGCGGCGTGCGTCGGCGACCAGGATGCCGCTGTTCACCCAATTGATGGCGCGCTGCTCGATGGTGCAGTCCTTCTCCTCGACAATGGCGCGCACGCGGCCAATGCCATCACGCACGATGCGGCCATAACCGTAGGGAACTTCCAATTGGGTCACCAACGCAGTCAGCCCGCTGCTGCTGCCGAGCAGGTTGTCGAGGGTGCGCCGACTGATCAGCGGCACGTCACCGTAAAGCACGATGACCCGCGCACCGTCCGGAATCGCTGCCATCGCCAGCTTCACCGCATGACCGGTGCCGCGTTGTTCGCTTTGCAGGATCCAGGAAAGGTCGGGGTCGGCAAACGCGGCGCGCACCTGATCACCACCATGGCCGTAGACGATATGGATGGCGGAAGGATTGAGCGCGCGCGCCGTATCAAGGACATGCCCGAGCATGGGGCGCCCAGCCAGCGGCATCAGCACCTTCGGCCGCGCCGATTTCATGCGCTTGCCTTCACCGGCAGCAAGAATGACCACGTGCAGGGCGGCGGGTGACATGCTGGGAACTCCTCAGGGCAGCCGGCGAACCTTAGCCGAAATTGTTGATTCGGCAAACCGGGGCAACCGCGCCTGTCGATGATTTCGCGACGGTTGTCGGTTGCACCTCGAAATCGGAGCCGGCGGCGGCCTCGCGCCAGGTGGACGGTGGAACCTCAGAGCTCCCAGCGCAGCTTGACCAGCACTTGATCGGCATCGCGCAGATCGGGGATGTCGCCGTACAGGTTGCCAAGGCCAGGAAACACCTGATCGGCATCAGGCCCGAAAGCTTCGGCAAAGTTGCCGCCGCGGGCATAGACCACGTACAGCTCGCGACGTGGGCCAAATTCGTAGCGATAGCGCAACTGCACGCCAAACTGGTTGACCGCGAACGGATCGACCACGTCGTCGCTTTGAACAAGATGCCCACCATCGCCAATGCGATAGGGCGTCGGTGCGTCGGCCACCAAGCCCAGCCACTGCAATTTCATGCGCAGTTCGTGGCGTCGCCCGGGAAACCAGTTTGCGTCCAGCTCCAATTGGCGCTCACGCCGGTGATAGCTGGCGAACAAGGTGCCTTCGCGCCAGAGTAGCCAGTCTCTCGATCCGTTCGGATTGAAGGAGAGCCCGAGATCCAGGTCGTCACGGGCGAAAAAGCGCACCCCCGTATCCAGCGTGTAGGTGAAGTCTTCGTTGCCCGCCTGCCAGATACCGGCACCGGCATTCCAGGCCCAGCGGCCGATGCGCGGACTGGAGTAGGACAAGGCCAGGTTCTGCAGGCGCGGCTCCTGTACGACCAGGCCGTTGCCGCGCGAGATCAGGTCATCGTAACCACGACCGGAAAAGCTGAGCGCGGCTTCGAGTTCGCCACCGGAACGCAGATTGATGACGGCGGAGCTGAGCAACGTCGGGGGCAGGCGATCACCGCGATCATTCCAGCGCAGCTGCGGTTCGATGGACACGTCGGCACTGCGTATCCAGAAGTCATCGGCGAAACCGCTGAATCGCCGCGTTGTGGTCCACTCCAACTCGTTGTAGTTGTTGCGGCGCTGGTAGCCGACGTCATTGAAATTGAGGTCGCGGTCGTAGTGGGTGGCTTCCAGTTCGTTCTGCCAGTTTTGGTTCGGGCTATAGAATGCGCGCAGCCAGGCACCGTTGCCGCTCTTCTGGCCATCAGTGTCGATGGTGCTGGCCAGGGCCTGCGCACTCAGAAGCCACTGTGGATTCGGTCGCCAGGTGGCATCGATGGCATTGACCAGGGCGCTGCGTTCCAGAAACGGACGATCAGCCCAGGTCGTAAGCCAACCCAGACTGAGCGTGCCGAAATCCCGCTGCAGGCGCTGTGCGAAATAGGCACGACCCACGTCATCTGCATGGTCGGATTCGAGCACGGCCAGGGTTCCGTAGTCGAAGCCGCCCGCGCTGCCGTTGAGCTTGATTCCGGCGTCGATATCGGAGGCGCTGCCGTCGACATCGGAAGGCCCGCCCATGCGTCGCGTGTAGACCAGGCGACCACTGTCCGGCAGGCGGAAATCAAAGATGGCTTGGTTCTCGGTGAAGAATGGGCGCTTGTCCGAGAAGAACACTTCGATGGCGCTGAAGTCGACGACCAGGTCATCGGCCTCGACTTGGCCGAAATCGGGATTGAGCGTGGCACTGAGCTGGAAATGTCCGGATGGCTTCCAGAACAGGTCCAATCCGGCACGCTGGTCACCCTGTCCGGACACCGCATCATGGGAGATCGAAGCATAGGGCACGATCGACAGCAGCCCCTTGCCCGCATGGTTTTCAACTTCGACGCGGGTGAACTCCGAAACATAGCGCGGCCGTTCCCAATGGACTGCTGCGTCCGCACTGCGTTCGCTGTGGCTGGCGATGACGCGGTCGAAATGCACGCCGATGGTGCGGGTGGCGGCGCTGCTCTGGCTCATGCTCGCGACCGACCATGGGATCAGCATTTCCACGGACCAGCGGTTCGGGTCTTCGTGCAGCGCGTAATCCCACAGACCATCCCAGTCGCCGTTGAAATTGTTCTCGTTGCTGATCACCTCATCGCCAATCGCGTTGCCGA
This sequence comes from Gammaproteobacteria bacterium, assembly GCA_004295005.1. Lineage (GTDB taxonomy): Bacteria > Pseudomonadota > Gammaproteobacteria > Xanthomonadales > Rhodanobacteraceae > Dokdonella. The sequence continues at coordinate 9,677 of SHNG01000011.1, read as the reverse complement.
GGGTGACCATGAAGTTGTAGGCGATGCGGCCATCACCGTCGAAGTCGATCGAGAAATTGACCCGATCGGCATTCACCTGCGCGTCGCGTGCCGCGCGTGGCTTGAGCCGCGGCGTGCCATTGGGTTGTTCGGCGATGAAGGCCACGGCAATGCCATCGGGCAGTGAGCGCAACAGGGCACGCGTGGGGTGGGTCGGTTGGGTCAGCGTGTAGGGATCGGTCACGCGGAAGTCGTCAAACGACTTCGCCTCCTGCCACAGTGCTTCGTTGGGAACGCCGTCAAGCTTCAGTTCGTCCGCGCTCGCCGTGGTGGTGATCAGCAAGGCGAGCAGGGGCAGCAGGATATGGAGGGTACGCATGCGATATCAGATTCTCGGGAAGCTCAATTTGCAACTGCCGGTCTTGCCCAGGCAGACCAGCGAACAAACGGATTCGGTCCGCCAGCGTTGCAATTGCCCGGTGAATCCATCATGGCTATTGGCCATGCACAAGGAATACAGAACGCCTGGCCACCGCCTGCAATTGCTCCTTTCTCATCCCCCTCTCCCGCTGGCGGGAGAGGGTTGGGGTGAGGGTAGTGCGTCGCACCTCATCCATGGCAATCGTCAAGAATTGCTCCTTCCCCATCCCCCTCTCCCGCTGGCGGGAGAGGGTTGGGGTGAGGGTGGTGCGTCGCATCTCATCTCATCCATGGCATCGCCCGCAATTGCTCTTGCATTCCCGGCATACATGCCATCCAGGGCAATCGCCGGGAATTGCTCCTTCCTCAACCCCCTCTCCCGCTGGCGGGAGAGGGGCGGGTTGAGGGTGGTGCGTCGCATCTCATCCATGCAATCGCCAGGAATTGCTCCTTCATTCCCGGCATACATGCCATCCATGGCCATCGCCGGGAATTGCTCCTGCATTCCCGGCATACCGGCCATCCATGGCAATAAAAACGCCGGCATTGAGCCGGCGTCCGGGAATCGCTGACGGGCAGGGTTCAGTGCTTGAGATTGCGACGCAGGTGTTCGAGTGCCTGCAACTGGGCCATGGCCTGGGCCAACTGGTTTTGTGCCTCCGCTATGTCGATGGCGGCGCCACGGTTGGCGAGGGCACGCTCGGCTTCTTCCTTGGCCTTGCGTGCCGCGGCTTCATCAAGGTCGCCAGCGCGCAGCGCGGTGTCGGCAAGGATCGTCACCACCGAGGGCTGCACTTCGAGAATGCCGCCGGAGACGTAGAAAAACTGGTCGTCGCCGCTTTCCAGCTTGAGTCGCACCTGGCCCGGCTTCAGCCGGGTGATCAGGGGCGCGTGGCGCGGCGCAATGCCGAGCTCGCCCATCTCGCCGGTGGCGATCACCATGCTGACCTCGCCGTGGAAGATCTCCTGCTCGGCGCTGACGATGTCGCAACGGATGGTGCTCATTTTGGCTCTCTCACTTCGTTCGTTCGACGGGATTCGGAATTCGAGATTTGAGATTCGGTAGAGCGGGTATCGGCAAGCATGCGGAGTTGCGCCTTACCGAATCCCAAATCCCGAATCACCAATCCCGAGAAAGCGACTTACGCCGCTTTCTTCGCCATGTCCTCGGCTTTCTTGAACACCTCGTCGATGCCGCCGACCATGTAGAACGCCTGTTCCGGCAGGTGGTCGCACTCACCATCGCAGATCATCTTGAAGCCGCGGATGGTTTCCTTCAGCGAGACGTACTTGCCGGGGGCGCCGGTGAACACCTGGGCCACGGTGAACGGCTGCGAGAAGAACTTCTCGATCTTGCGCGCACGGTAGACGGTGTTGCGGTCGTCTTCGCTGAGCTCGTCCATGCCGAGGATCGCGATGATGTCCTTGAGCTCCTTGTAGCGCTGCAGGGTGCCCTGCACGCGGCGTGCGGTTTCGTAGTGCTCGTTGCCGATGATCAGCGGATCGAGCTGGCGACTGGTCGATGCCAGCGGATCCACGGCCGGGTAAATGCCGAGGCTGGCGATGTCACGCGAGAGCGCCACGGTGGAATCGAGGTGGGCAAAGGTAGTCGCCGGCGACGGGTCGGTGTAGTCGTCGGCGGGAACGTAGACGGCCTGGATCGAGGTGATTGAGCCGGTCTTGGTCGAGGTGATGCGTTCCTGCAGACGGCCCATTTCATCGGCCAGGGTCGGCTGGTAGCCCACGGCGGAAGGCATGCGGCCGAGCAATGCGGATACTTCGGTACCGGCCAGGGTGTAGCGGTAGATGTTGTCGACGAAGAACAGGATGTCGCGACCCTTGCCGGTGGCCGGGTCGATGTCGTCGCGGAAGTATTCGGCCATGGTCAGGCCGGTCAGGGCCACGCGCAGACGGTTGCCCGGCGGCTCGTTCATCTGGCCGTACACCATCGCAACCTTCGACTGCTGGATGTCGTCGAGCTTGACCACGCCCGCATCGATCATCTCGTGGTAGAAGTCGTTGCCTTCGCGGGTACGCTCACCGACGCCGGCAAACACGGACAGGCCGGAGTGCTGGGTGGCGATGTTGTTGATCAGCTCAAGCATGTTGACGGTCTTGCCGACGCCGGCGCCACCGAACAGACCGACCTTGCCGCCCTTGGCGAATGGGCAAACCAGGTCGATGACCTTGATGCCGGTTTCCAGCAGGTCGTTGCTGGATGACTGATCGTCATAGGACGGTGCCTTGCGATGGATCACCCAGCGTTCCTTCTCACCGATCGGGCCGGCTTCGTCGATGGGATTGCCGAGCACGTCCATGATGCGGCCCAGGGTGGCCTTGCCGACCGGAACCTTGATGCCTTCGCCGGTGTTTTTGGCAACGAGGCCGCGCTTGAGTCCGTCGGTGGAACCCAGCGCAATGGTGCGCACCACGCCGTCACCGAGCTGCTGCTGCACCTCGAGGGTGATGGCCATGCCGTCGATGCTCAGTGCGTCGAAGACCTTCGGCACCGCATCGCGCGGAAATTCGACGTCGACAACGGCGCCGATGATTTGTACGACTTTGCCCTGGTTCATTGCGGGGGACTCCAATTGTTTCTATGTTCGGTTCAAATGCCGGTCGAAGCCGTGCCTTTGTTGAAGAGTGCGGCCAAGGATGGCCGCTTCTTGATTCTCGCGATCAGGGACGATCGCACCTATACAGCAGCCGCGCCGCCAACGATCTCCGAGATTTCCTGGGTGATCGCGGCCTGGCGGGCCTTGTTGTAGATCAGGGTCAGGTTGCCGATGGCCTTGGTCGCATTGTCCGATGCGCTCTTCATGGCCACCATGCGCGCCGCGTGCTCACTGGCCAGGTTCTCCAGGGTCGCCTGGTAAACCAGCGACTCGACGTAGCGCGTCAACACATGATCAAGCACGGTCGCGGCATCCGGCTCGTACAGGTAATCCCAGGCATGCGTGCTTGGCAGCTCGTCGGATGGCGGCAGCGGCAGCAGCTGGTCGGTAGTCGCACGCTGGGTCATGGTGTTGACGAAATCGTTGTAGACCAGCGACAGGCGATCAATGCGACCGTCGGTATAGGCATCCAGCATGACCTTGATCACGCCGATCAACTGATCGAGCTGCGGCTTCTCGCCCAGATGGGTGACGCTGCCGAGCATGTTGACCTTGAGCCGGCGGAAATACGCCGTGGCTTTCTGGCCGATGCAGACCATGTCGACTTCGACGCCCTTGTCCTGCCATTCGCGGATCTGGCCGAGCAGATTGCGGAACAGGTTGGTGTTGAGGCCGCCGCAAAGACCGCGATCGGTGGACACCACCACGTAGCCGACGCGCTTGATCTCCTCGCGTGCAACCATGAAGGGATGCTGGTACTCGCTGTTGGCATGCGCGATGTGGCCGATGGCGCGACGCATGAGGCGCGCATACGGACGCGAGGCCTTCATCAGGTCTTGCGCCTTGCGGATCTTGGATGCCGAGACCATTTCGAGTGCCCGGGTTACTTTCCGGGTGTTCTGCACACTCTTGATCTTGGATTTGATTTCTCTGCCGCCGGCCACGTTTACCTCACACTTTCGTTATTGCGCCGAACAATCGGCTGCGGGCGTTGCTTTCTGGAGTCGGAGATCAGAGATCAGAGATCAGAGATCAGGCAAATCAGCCGCTGCTTTTCCCGGATCTCCAATCTCGTATCTCTGATCTCGGCCTTACCAGGACCCCGTCGTCTTGAACTCGTCCAATCCTTGCTTGAACTTGGCTTCGATGTCGTTGTTCCAGTCGCCGGTCTCGACGATCTTCTTCATCAGGTCGCCGTAGTTGTTGTGGAAGTGCTGGTGCAAGGCGGCTTCGAACGGCAGGATCTTGGCAATCGGCAGGCTGTCCAGGTAACCCTTCTCGGCGGCGTACACCGAAAGCGCCAATTCCGCGATCGACAGCGGCGAGTACTGCTTCTGCTTCATCAGCTCGGTGACGCGTTGGCCGCGCTCAAGCTGCGCGCGGGTGGCGGCATCGAGGTCGGAGGCGAACTGCGCGAAGGCGGCCAGTTCACGGAACTGGGCCAGGGCCAGCTTCACGCCGCCCGACAGTTTCTTGACGATCTTGGTCTGTGCCGCGCCACCGACGCGGGAAACCGAGACACCGGCGTTTACCGCAGGGCGGATGCCCGCGTTGAACAGGTCGGTTTCAAGGAAGATCTGGCCATCGGTGATCGAGATCACGTTGGTGGGCACGAACGCGGAAACGTCGCCGGCCTGGGTCTCGATGATCGGCAGCGCAGTCAGCGAGCCGGTCTTGCCCTTGACCGCGCCGTTGGTGTGCTTCTCGACATAGTCCTCGCTGACGCGCGCGGCACGTTCGAGCAGACGCGAATGCAGGTAGAACACGTCACCCGGATAGGCTTCGCGACCCGGCGGGCGCTTGAGCAGCAACGAGATCTGGCGATAGGCCCAGGCTTGCTTGGTCAGATCGTCATAGATGATCAGCGCGTCTTCGCCGATATCACGGAAGAACTCGCCCATCGAACAGCCGGAGTACGGGGCGATGTACTGCATGGCCGCGGATTCGGATGCCGACGCGGCAACGATGATGGTGTGGGCGAGCGCGTCGTTCTCTTCCAGCTTGCGCACCACGTTGGCAATCGAGCTTTGCTTCTGGCCGATGGCGACGTAGACGCATTTGATGCCCGAACCCTTCTGGTTGATGATCGCGTCGATGGCGAGCGCGGTCTTGCCGGTCTGGCGGTCGCCGATGATCAGCTCGCGCTGACCGCGGCCAATCGGGATCATTGAGTCAACCGACTTGTAGCCGGTCTGCACGGGCTGGTCGACGGATTTGCGCCAGATCACGCCCGGCGCAACCTTTTCGATGGGTGAGCGATGCTTGGCGTTGATCGGGCCCTTGCCGTCGATGGGATTGCCGAGCGCATCGACCACGCGGCCGAGCAGTTCGCGACCCACGGGGACTTCGAGAATGCGGCCCGTGGTCTTCACGGTGTCGCCTTCGCGCAGGTGTTCGTAGCTGCCCAGCACCACGGCGCCGACCGAGTCGCGCTCCAGGTTGAGGGCGAGGGCGATGGTTTCGCCCGGCAGCTCGATCATTTCGCCGGACATCACGTCATTGAGGCCGTGCACGCGCACGATGCCGTCGGAAACGCTGGTGATGGTGCCTTCGTTGCGCGCATCGGCGCTGAGTTTGAACTCCTCGATGCGATGCTTGATGAGTTCGCTGATTTCTGACGGATTGATCGTGGTAGCCATGCTCGTTTCCCGGTTCAGGGTGGTTTTCGTCACCACCGCAGACGATGGGCGCGAGCCCATCCGTGAAGTTCAATTCAGTTGATAAGTGCCTGTTCGAGGCGTGCCAGGCGGCCACGCACCGAACCATCTATGACGATTTCCCCGGCATCGATGATGGCGCCGCCGATCATTTTCGGATCGAGCGACTGGGTCAGTTCGATGTCGCGATTGAAGCGGCGCTTGAGGGCCGCGCTGATCTTCTCCAGCTCTGCCGCATCAACCCGCGTTGCCGCGCGCAGATGAACCTTGAGGGTCTTTTCAGACTCGAGCTTGAGTTCCTCGAACAGCGTGCGGATTTCCGGCAGCACCGGCAAGCGGCCATTTTCCGCAAGCAGGGCGATGAAGCGACCGAACTCGGAAGCGGTCACCTCACCATGCGGCAGAAACATGGACGCAAGCTGGGCGGCGGACAGGCGCGGATTGCCGAACAAGCCGGTCACCCGCGGATCGCTTGCCACACTGGCGGCAAAGGCGAGTTTCTCCGCCCAGCCGGTCAATGCACGCTGTGCAAGGGCGCTTTCAAACGCGGCACGCGCGTAGGGACGCGCCAAGGTCAGTGCGCTCGACATGGGGTCAGATCTCGCTGACCAGTTGGTCGATCAAATCCTTGTGCGCGTTGGCGTCGATTTCGCGCTTGAGGATTTTCTCGGCACCGGCCATTGCAAGGGCGGCGACCTTGCCGCGCAGTTCTTCGCGGGCACGGTGCGCCATGCTCTCGATTTCGGCGGCGGCGATGGCTTTCTGCTTGGTGCCCTCGACGATCGCGTCGGTCTTGGCCTTTTCAACCAGCTGGTTGGCCTGCTGGGTGGCCTTTTCGATGATCGCGGTGGCTTCGCTGCGTGCCTTGCGGATCTCGTCGGCAACGCGTGCATCGGCATCGGCCAGTTCCTGACGGGCACGGTCGGCCGCAGCCAGGCCTTCGGCAATCTTGGCCTGACGCTCCTCGATTGCCGCGATGATGTGCGGCCAGCCGTACTTCATCACGATCCAGGCAACGGCGAAGAACGCCAGGCCCTGGACCACCAGAGTGATATTCGGATTCATGCAATCTGCTCCTGCGTGACGGCGGTCCTGCGACCGCCGCGAGCAAGCGGGTGGATGTTTGCGCTTACTTCACGCCGAGCGTGGCGAGCAGCGGGTTCGCGAACAGCAGCAACAGGGCGATCGCAACGCCGATGATCGGCACCGCGTCGAGCAAGCCGGCCACGATGAACATCTTGGTCTGCAGCATCGGGGTCAGTTCCGGCTGACGCGAGGCGCCTTCGAGGAACTTGCCGCCGAGCAGGGCGAAGCCGATCGCCGTACCCAACGCGCCGAGTCCGATCAGGAGGCCAGCGGCGATGACGGTCATGCTGAGCAGATCACCGATCTGGGCAACGTTTGCAATGGTTTCCATGGTTGTCTCCTATTGAAGCGGGGATTGGTGAAAGTAAAGCGGGGATTCGGGATTGGGGATTCGGGATTCGCAAAAACGGGTTCTTTCTCAGCAGCGCAGCCACGGATGATCGCAAGAATTAATGATGCTCGGCTGCCATGCTCAGGTAGACGATGGTCAGGGTCATGAAAATGAAGGCCTGCAGCACGATGATCAGGATGTGGAAAGCCGTCCAAACGAAGCCGGCAATGAACTGGCCGACGCCGAGCAGATAGGTCGAGAAGTGTTCCAGCGAGGCGCCCAGGGTCAACACGGCGATCAGGATGAAGATGAGCTCGCCCGCATACATGTTGCCGAAAAGTCGCAGCGACAGCGAAAGCGGGCGGACGGCTTCCTCGATGAGGCGCAAGAGCAGGTTGAACGGCGCGAATACCGGCCCGAACGGAGCGGTGAACCACTCCTTGAAGAAGCCGCCGACACCCTTGTGCTTGATGCCGACGTACTGGATGAGCAGGAATACGGCAATCGACATGCCAAAGGTCGTGTTGATATCGGCGGTCGGAACCACGCGCAGATAGTGGACGCCAGCGGCAGCACCGGCGGCGGGCAGCCAGTCAACCGGCAGCATGTCCATGAAATTCATCAGGAAAACGAGGCCGAAGATGGTCAGCGAAAGCGGCGCGATCAGTTTGCTGCGGCCGTGGAAGGTCTCTCGCACCATGCCATCGACAAATCCGACAACCATCTCGATTGCACACTGCAACTTGCCGGGAACGCCGGCGGTGGCACGCCGGGAAACTCGCAGGAAAACCCACACGAAAAGCACGCAAGCCAGCAGCTTGAAGATGATGCTGTCGATGTTGAGCAGCCAGAACTGGCCTTCGGTACCGGGCACCTGGACCTGCAGGTGGTGCAGGTGGTGCTTGATGTACTCGGTCATGTTGGCAGGCGCGGTTTCGCTGGACATCGATTTACCTGATAGCGATTAGGGCGATCCAGAATGCAAATTGCGCAACCAGTACACCGGCGATCAACCCGGCGAACGGCAACTTCAGTACTGCAATGGCAAGGGTCAGGGCCAGGCAAAGCCAGGTCCACTTGATGACTTCAGCCGTGTAGGCCGCGCGCAGAGCGTTGCGCACCGGAGCAACCCCCTCGGCGAACAAGCGCAGCGCGAACAACCCATTCCCAACCACAATGATGGCGCCTCCCGCAAACGTCGCCACACCGGTTCGCCAGCCAAAAATGGCGGCGATCAGGGCGGCAATCACGGTTGCTCCGAACTGCAGCAGCGAGGTCCGAATCGCCACCTGCCGACCATGGGCGATGGAGTTGCGCACCAAGCTGTTTCCGTAGTGATGGAGATGCCACGCGCAGACTGCCTGAAACCAATCTGCTTAGCCGCAGAATGATAGCAGCGGGGCTGCTGGAGTGGCAACCGGAATTCGCCCTTGTCAGACGGCAATCCTGCGACCGTATCGGGCAGATCCGCGCGGCGGATTATCGTCGCGCGCATGGCGCGAAACAGGCTGCCATGGCCACCCGGCAATTCGCGAAGGCAAGTCGATGGTTGTCGGCAGCTCGTGCTGCGTCGCAACGCCACAGGGCTCAGGCTGGGCCATCGAGTGCTTCAAGGTTCGGCAGCCGCGTCAGGGCGCGGTTGCCGCTGATGCCGACGGCTCGGCATAATCCCTGATCCGAAGCGGAATCCGCCGAATCCCAGAGAGCGCTGCATGACCAAGTCGGCCGACTCATACCTTGATGTGCCGAAGGGCAAGTCGATCTTTGCCGAGGGTGACAAGGGGCAGACGATGTATATCGTCGAGTCCGGCTGCGTCGAGCTGTTTCTTGCCGAGCGCGGCAAGGACGCCATTGCGGTTGTCGGACCTGGCGAATTCTTCGGCGAAGCAGCCATGTTCGAGGACGGCCCGCGGTTCTGCAGCGCAATTGCCAGGGAGCCCTGTCGCCTGCTCAAGGTGGAGAGGGCGGTCTTTGCCGACTTGCTGCGTCAAAATGCGGATATTGCCCTCAAGATGATGAATCTGCTGGTTCACCGCCAGCAACAGTGCGAGCTGAACCTCACGGTTTCACTGGCCGAACTGTCACGCCTGCGACGCAAGCCGGCTGCCCCTGCCGCGGCGCCAACCGTCGAATCAAAGCCCAAACCTGAAAAACCGGCCCCGGCCCGGGCACCTGTCGCGGCTGAACCGCCAGCAGCTCCGGTGGCCAAGACGCTTGAGGCCTGTGTCCTGCGCCATGCGCAAGGCCAGTCGTTTGCGCTGGATCCGGCCATTTCCGAGTTCCTCATCGGCCGCCCGGATCCGGTGGCTGGGATCAATCCGGAAATCAACTTGACCTCGGTCGATCCGACCCGCAGCCTGAGTCGCCGGCACGCCAAGCTCATCCGCCAGGGGCGCCTCTTTTTTGTGCGCGAGGAAGCGGCTACCGTGAATGGCACCTTCGTCAACAATGTGCGTGTGGCCACAGGCCAGGATGTCCCCATCAAGCCCGGTGACAAGCTTCGGTTTGGCGCCGTGGAAGTCGAATTTGCCGCAGCCTGATACGGCTTGGAGAGCGAGAAATGGTCACTACCCGAGATTTGCCGGAATC
>SHNG01000079.1 GCA_004295005.1 Gammaproteobacteria bacterium | reverse complement strand
GTACATTGACATGGTCGTCGTCTCCTGTCGTTGGAATGGGCCGAGCCAGAATAGGGTTTCACCCCGTGGACGGCACCGCCAACGTGGGAGGCGGCGACATGAGTCTTCAGGCTTCAGCCCGACACGCGATTCCGAAAAAGCGTCGGGTCAAAACCCGACCTACAATGTTGCGAGTCGATTGGGAGCAGGTCGGTTCAAACGGCGCAACCGTGGAACCGACTGTGAAGCGATGATGCGTCTTCCCTGTAGGTCGGGCTTCAGCCCGACATGAAAATGTGGGAAGCGTCGGCTTGAACCCTCCTGACCCGCGCCTGATTTCCTGCACCGACACGACATGCTTGCCTCACGGTATGAGGCGGTATGATGCCGCTCCCCCACCCAGGAGAGATCCCATGCGAATCCTGATTGCCTGTCTGGCGCTGCTGCTCGCCTCGATCCCGGTCCATGCAGAAATGGTGGTCAAGCCGGTGGATTACCGGGTGGGCGATGTCGAGTTGGCCGGCCACGTGGTTTATGACGATGCATCGAAGCAGGCGCGACCGGGCCTGGTGATGGTTCCGAACTGGATGGGGGTGAACGATTCGGCCGTGGAGAAGGCCAAGGCCATGGCCGGCAGCGACTACGTGGTTTTCGTCGCCGACATGTACGGCAAGGGCGTGCGACCCAAGGATGCAACCGAGGCGCGTGCCCAGGTGACCGCGCTGTATGGCGACTTGCCCGCTCTGCGTGCGCGCATCAACGCTGCGGTGGATGCGCTGAAGGCGCAAGCTGGCCATGCGCCCCTGCAAACCGGAAAGGTCGGTGCCTTTGGCTTCTGCTTTGGCGGCTCGACGGTGCTGGAACTTGCGCGCAGCGGAACCGAACTGGCCGGCGTGGTCAGTCTGCACGGTGGCCTGGATTCCCCGGCACCTGCGGCCGCCGCTTCGGTCAAGACACCGATCCTGGTGCTCAATGGCGCGGAAGATCGTGGCACCACAGCCGAGAACATTGCCGCCTTCGATGCGGAGATGGATGCCGCGGGCGCCGACTGGACCTTCGTCAACTTCAGCGGCGCGGTGCATTGCTTTGCAGAAGCCGATGCCAACCGCCCGCCCGGATGCGTCTACAACGAACGCGCCGCCAAGGCCGCCTGGCGCATGATGCGCGGCTTCTTCAGCGAGGCGTTTGCTGCACCAGCCAAGGGTTGAGGCTCGCGGACCAGCTTGTCTCGGATTGTTTGAAATCAGTGACTTGGAGTGGAATGTCCGTATCGCAGGGCAGGTTGGCGCGCGGCCATTTACAATGCCCGGCTCGCATTCACGCGCTGGGGTAATCGGTGATTCAACGACGCGGCATCATTCTCGCCGGAGGTTCGGGCACTCGCCTGTATCCGCTGACCCAATCGGTCAGCAAGCAACTGCTGCCGGTTTACGACAAACCGATGATCTATTACCCGCTGAGCACGCTCATGCTGGCGGGCATTCGCGAGGTGCTGGTCATCAACACGCCGCACGAACAGACCTTGTTCGAGCGCCTGCTGGGTGACGGCTCGCAGTGGGGAATCTCCATCCGTTACGCCGTGCAGCCGTCGCCGGATGGACTCGCCCAAGCCTTCATCATCGGGCGCGAATTTGTCGGCGGCAAACCAAGCTGCCTGATTCTTGGCGACAACATTTTCTATGGCGATGGCCTGACCCGTCTGCTGAAGAATGCGAACTCGCGAGACAGCGGTGCCAGCGTATTCGGCTATTGGGTGCGTGATCCGGAACGCTATGGCGTGGCCGAGTTCGATGGCAATGGCCGCGTGGTCGGGCTGGAAGAAAAGCCCGCCAAGCCGAAGTCCAACTGGGCAGTCACGGGTCTCTATTTCTACGACAGTCGCGCCTGTGATTTTGCCCGAGACCTGAACCCTTCGCCGCGTGGCGAACTGGAAATCACCGATCTCAACCGCTGCTATCTGGATGACGGCTCGCTGATGCTGGAACGCATGGGTCGTGGCTTTGCCTGGCTGGATACCGGCACGCATGAATCCCTGGTGGAAGCATCCAGCTATGTGCAGACCATCGAAAACCGGCAGGGCCTGAAGATCTGCTGTCCCGAGGAGATTGCCTATCAGCAAGGCTGGATCAACGCCGAACAAGTGCTGCGCCTTGCCGCGCCCTTGTCCAAGAATACCTATGGCCAGTACCTGAAGGAGTTGGTGCGTGAGGGACGGCCCGGATGAAAGTGATCAACACCCGCCTCGATGGCTGCCTGCTGATCGAGCCGAAAGTCCATGGTGATGCACGCGGATTCTTCTACGAGAGTTTCCACGCCGGCCGGTTTGCCGAAGCGGGCCTCGACCTTGCTTTCGTGCAGACCAATGTCTCGCGTTCCGATCAGGGCGTTTTGCGTGGCCTGCATTACCAGTGGCCGAATCCGCAAGGCAAGCTGGTCAGTGTGCTGGAGGGCGAGGTGTATGACGTGGCGGTGGATATCCGCAAGGGCTCGCCCACGTTCGGCCAGTGGGTGGCGGCGGTGCTGAGCGCCGAGAACAAGCGGCATTTCTGGATTCCGGAAGGATTTGCACACGGCTTTGCCGTGCTTTCCGGGCCGGCCACGTTTGTCTACCAATGCACGGCCTTGTATGACCCGGCCTGCGATTCCGGCATTTGCTGGAATGACGCGGCTCTCGCCATCGACTGGCCGCTGGCCCGTCCCGAGCTGTCGGACAAGGACCAGCGCGCACCTTTCCTTGCACACGTTGCAGACGAGCGCTTGCCGAAATTCCCGTGAATATCCTGTTGCTGGGCGCCAATGGCCAGGTTGGCCACGAATTGCTGGAACCATTGCGTGCCTTGGGCGAGGTGGCTGCGGCAACGCGCGACGGCAGGCTGGTCGGCGGCGATACCTGCTTGCAAGTGGATCTTGCCGATGGAGATTCATTGCGCCGTGCGCTCACGCAGTCCAATGCACAGATCGTCGTCAACGCCGCTGCCTACACCGCGGTCGATCAAGCCGAGGACGAACCCGATCGGGCCGATGCCATCAATCATCGTGCGCTCGCCATCATCGGTGAGTGGGCTTCTCGACACGCGGCGCGCGTGGTTCACTTCTCGACAGACTATGTGTTTGACGGCAACAGCGGGCTGCCGTGGAGTGAGGACGACAGCCCCGCGCCGCTGGGCGTGTATGGGCGCAGCAAGCTCGATGGCGAGAATGCCTTGCGCGCCAGTGGCGCCGAACACCTGATCCTGCGCACGGCCTGGGTCTATGCGGCACGCGGCAAGAACTTCCTGCGCACGATGCTGCGACTGGCCGGCGAGCGAGATGAACTGCGTGTGGTCAACGACCAGATCGGCGCACCGACACCGGCGCACTGGATTGCCGCAGACACTGTGGTGATGCTGGATCGAATGGTGCAGAAATCGGATCACGAGCGCGAAACAGCGTTCGGCACCTATCACCTGACAGCATCTTCGCGGTGTAGTTGGTTCGAGTTTGCCGAGGCCATCTTCGCTGAAGCGAAGATGGCCGGATTGCTTGATCGGCTGCCACGCGTATTGCCAATAGCCACCTCCGACTACCCAAGCCGGGCCAGGCGCCCGGCGTTTTCCGTGCTGGACAATGCCAAACTTGCCCGCAACTTCGATATTCACATGCGCACCTGGCGCGAAGGGCTCAAGGAAGTGATTGGCCAGATGGCCAGCGCCCGTTCTTCTGGAGAAATTTCATGATCGTTCCCGTCATTCTTTCCGGCGGCGCCGGCACCCGCCTGTGGCCGGTATCGCGCAGCGCCTATCCCAAGCCATTCATGCGCATGGGCGATGGTGAATCGCTGTTGTACAAGACCCTGGATCGCGCCTTGCGTCTTGGCGATTCCGGAACCGTGTTGACCGTGACCGGGCGTGACTACTATTTCCTGACCCGCGATGAATATGCGCGTCACCCGCAGGCCGACCTGGATCGCCTGCCGTTCCTGCTGGAGCCGACCGGCCGCAACACGGCGCCGGCCATCGTGCTGGCCGCCCTGTATGCGCTTGAGCACTGTGCGGCCGAAGCCACTTTGCTGGTGCTGCCATCCGATCACCTGATTCGCGATGTGGATGCATTCAGCGCCGACGTTGCGCGCGCGGCCAAGCTGGCTGCGCAAGGTTGGCTGGTCACCTTCGGCATCCAACCGACCGCGCCGGAAACCGGATTCGGCTATATCCGCATGGGTGAACACGTGCCCGGCTGCGAAGGTCGAGCGGTGGGCGCCTTTGTCGAGAAGCCGGACCGGCAAATCGCCGAGGCCTATCTTGCCTCGGGCGATCATGTGTGGAACTCCGGCATGTTCTGTTTTCGTGCCGACGCGCTGATTGCCGCGGCGGAAACAACCTGCCCGGATGTGTTGGCAGCCGCACGCGCCTGCCATGCCAGCGACAGTGGGCAGATCAGTCCCATCGAGTACGCGAAAGAAACATTCATGGCGCAGCCGGACATCTCCATCGACTACGCGGTGATGGAACGTGCATCGAAAGTGGCCGTGGTGCCAGCACGTTTCGACTGGAGCGATATCGGCTCCTGGAAAGCCATCAGCGACATGGATGCGCAGTCCGATGCCGCAGGCAATCGCGTGCAGGGTCAGGCCATCGTGGTCGAGAGCGAGAACTGCTACATCCAGTCGCAGCAACGCGTGGTGGCTGCCGTGGGCGTCAAGAACCTCGTCATCATCGACACCGATGATGCCGTGCTGGTCGCTGATCGCGATCGCTCGCAGCAGGTCAAGCTGGTTGTCGAGCAGTTGCGCGCAAGCAATCATCCGGCAGCAGCGCTGCACAACACCGTGCACCGGCCTTGGGGCAGTTACACCATTCTTGAGGACAAGGACGATTGCAAGGTGAAGCGCCTGACCGTGCGGCCGGGACATGTGCTGTCGCTGCAACTGCACCACCGGCGCAGCGAGCACTGGACCGTGGTGCATGGCACCGCCAAGGTGCGCGTGGGCGAGCGCGAGTTCCTGCTCAACGCCAATGAGTCGACCTATATCCCGATGAACACCGTGCATCGGCTTGAGAACCCCACCGACCAGGACATCCACCTGATCGAGGTGCAATGTGGTGATTACTTCGGTGAGGACGACATCGTGCGTCTGGAAGACCGCTACGGGCGGGTCAAGGCAAAGGTTTGAAGCGGAACCAACAGCCTGCAATAATCCACCAGTTTTCAATGCAAACGGAGTTGTGAACGATGGCTATTCGATTTGTCGCTTTTGCGGTCTTGCTTTTTGCCTCGATGGCTTCGACCGCGGCGGAGCCCGTGCCGCTTGCGGATTTCGCCAAGCACCACCAGTTCGTCGATGCGAAGATTTCCCCGGACGGCAAACATCTGGCCGCGACCTCGATCATCGAAGGCAAGCGCGTGCTCTCGTTCATCGACCTGGACAACAACACCGGCATCACCGTGCGTCCGCGCGATGATGACGAGGTCTACGAATTCTGGTGGGTGAACGACAAGCGTGTGGTGTACTCGGTCATGCAGAACAGATCCGTCCTCGAATCGCCCGAGTTGACGGGTGAGCTGTTTGCCGCCAACTACGATGGCAGCGGAACCGACACCCTGTTTGGCTATCGCGCCAGCGATAGCCGGTCGGGATCCACCGGTTCGCATATCCAGAAGAAGGAAAGCGAATATGCCTGGGGTTCGATGGAGAACACCCTGCGCGACAACGATGACGAAGCGCTCATTTATGTGCGACGCATGAACTGGAGCCATGTGGCCAGCGCGGGTGGCGAACAACTTCATCCCGAAGTGCGCCGCATCAACGTGAAGACAGGCATCAACCGCACCGTTGCCGTTGCACCCCTCGCACGGGGCAATTTTGTTACCGACAACCAGGGGGCGGTGCGTTTTGCATCGGGCACGGGCAATGATCAGAAGTTCAAGGTGTTCTACCGCGCCGATGACAAGGCGGACTGGGAGCTGATCATCGATGAGGCCGACGAGGGAAAGTTTTCCTCACCGATTCGCTTCAATCGCTCAGGCAACGGGGTTTATTTCTCTTGCCCAGGCAAGAACGGTGCTGGTGGACTGTGCCTTTGGGATGTCGCCGCGCGAACCTTCAAGACCCTGTGGAGCGGATCAGGCCCCAGCGTCATTGGCTATGAGGAAACCTTTGACGAACAGGACCTGGTCGCGATCCGCACCATGCCAGGTCGAATCGCGGTGACCCTGGTCGACAAGCAGGCAGAGGAATCCAAGCTGCTGGCAATGCTGATGGGCCAGTTTCCCGGTTCCGATGTGACCTTCGTCAATGCCAGCAAGGATGGCAAGAAGGTTGTAATCGAGGTGAGCAGTGATCGCGACCCCGGCGCGTTCTATTTGTACGATGCCAACGAGAAGAAAGTCTCCTTCCTGCTGGCACGCGCCGAGTGGATCAAGTCGGAAACCTTGGCCGCCATGGAGCCATTCGAGATTGCCTCGCGTGATGGCCTCGCCCTGCGTGGCTATTTGACCAGGCCGCCCGGCAAGGAAGAGGCCAAGAACCTGCCCATGGTGGTTTATGTGCATGGCGGCCCGTTCTGGATTCAGGACAAATGGGAGTACGACAACTACGTGCAGGTACTCGCCAGCCGTGGCTACGCCGTGTTGCAGGTCAATTTCCGTGGTTCGGGCGGTTACGGCGGCGGCTTTGTCGAAGCCGGCTATGGCGAATGGGGCGCCAAGATGCAGGACGACGTCACCGATGCGACGCGTTGGGCCATCGAGCAAGGCGTGGCCGACCCCAAGCGCATCTGCATTTTTGGCGGCAGTTACGGTGGCTATGCGGCCTTGCAGGGAGCGGTGCGCGAACCGGACATGTACCAGTGTGCCATCGGCTATGTTGGTGTGTATGACCTGGCCTTGATGAAGACTCGGGGTGATATTCCGCAGTCGATCTTTGGCGATAAGTACCTTGAACGCGCGCTCGGCAAGGATGACAAGGTGATTGCCCAACGCTCACCCATCAACAACATCGACAGGATCAAGGCCAAGATCATGCTGATTGTCGGTGGCCAGGACAAACGCGTGCCGCCGGTACAGGGCGAGAGCCTGCACAACGCCTTGGCCAAGCGCGGCATTGAGCACGAATGGCTGTATCAGCGCACCGAAGGCCATGGCTTCTACGATGAAGCCAATGTCACCGACATGTTCGAGAAGATCCTGGCTTTCCTGGGACGCAATATCGGTACGGCGACGCCAGCGGCGAACCCGGCAGCTACCCCATCAGCACCGGCCGGAAACTGATTTGGCCTTCGCATCGATCACGGAGAATCCCATGTTGAAATCCATTCTGCTTGCGCTGGCCGTGGTGCTTTCCATGCCTGCGGTGGCGGACAAGAGCGCTGATGAAAAAGCCGGGAATGCCAAGAAGGCAATCGCGAGCATGCTGGTCAGAGGACATTTGGTGATTGGCACCGATGGGCTGGTCGAGGAGCACGATTTGGATGCAAAGGCAAAACTGACGCCAGAAATGAGAGCCTTCGTTGGTGAAGCCATTTCGAATTGGCGCTTCGAGCCCGTCAAGTTGAATGGCGAGGTCGCTCGAGCACGCGTGGCCATGAGCCTGCGTCTGGTTGCGAACAAGAGCAATGACGAAGCCTACAGTTTCCGGATTGCCGGCACGTACTTTGGAAACCGCGAAGAGGAGCCTGAGACGAATAGTGTTCGTGTTGCAACCAGGTACCTGCCGAAGTATCCAGGTGAACTGATAGGTTGGCGTGCAAGCGGCATTGTCTACTTGCTGTTGCAGGTGGGACCAGATGGAAGCGTGATGAACATTGGTAGCGAACAGGTCGATTTGCGCTTGGTTGGTACCGATGCTCAGATGGAGTTGATCAGGGAGACGTTCGCCAAAGCAGCCATTCGTGCCGTACGAAAATGGAAGTTCCATCCGCCAACCACCGGGCCAGATGTCACCGCGAGCAGTTGGCTGGTTCGCCAGCCAATAGACTTCGGTATGAGCACCGAAAAGAGAGTTGAGCCGGGAAATTGGATGACGTATGTTCCTGGCCCGCGCACGCAGGATTTTCCATGGGCCGGTCAAGACCTTCAGACTGTAGGCAGCCCCGACGCGCTGCCGGATGGAGGTCTTTACGCACTGCAGCAAGGTGCCAAGCTGCTGACCCCTTTGTCGCCTTGATTTGGACCGGCGCTGCGCACACGTTCTCCGTTGTAGAGCGGAGCTTGCTCCGCTTACCGCAACCCCGCCGTAATAGCCGAGCAAGCTCGGCTCTACAGGAATTCCAATGCTGTTGTAGAGCGGAGCTTGCTCCGCTTACCGTAACCCCGCCGCTATATCCGAGCAAGCTCGGCTCTACAGGAATTCCAATGCCGTCGTAGAGCGGAGCTTGCTCCGCTTCGGCAAACAGAAGCCAAGGCAAAAGCCGAGCAAGCTCGGCTCTAGATCAAACACCATTTCCCGTAGAGCGGAGCTTGCTCCGCTTCGGCAAACAAAAACCAAGGCATAAGCCGAGCAAGCTCGGCTCTACAGGTCCGGTTATCCACTGGCCAGATCAACAAGCGGCCGGGAATTCATCGCGCCGACTTTGGTGCCTCTGCGCCTTGCTTGCGCAGAGCTGAGCCATATCGAAGGGATTGCCTCGAATCCGCCCTGCATACTGTAGTAGCGCATTCATGCGCGATCACGCAGTGGTTGCAACAGCCGTGATGTGGGTCTTGACCGAGGCCTGCTTGAAAGGTAACCATATGGTTACATTAAATTGTGAAGCTGGCTTCGGGAGAACACTGGCAAATGAAGGAGTCGGACCTGGATCGGGTATTCCAGGCGCTTTCAAGCACAACGCGTCGGCAGATCCTGGACCTCGTTTCGGCAAGTTCAGGCTGCACGATCAATCAGGTTTCCGAGCAGTTCGAGATGAGCCGTGTTGGCGTGCTCAAGCACGTCAATGTCCTGCAGGAGGCTGGCCTGCTGGTTTCGGAACGCGAAGGGCGCGAGCGGTTGCTGTATGTCAATCTGGCTCCATTGCAGGTCATTCATGAACGCTGGGGCGATCAGTACAAATTCTTCTGGGCAGGGCGCTTGACTCGATTGAAGTATGCCGTGGAGGGGAGTGAGTCGAATGAGCGATAACAACAAGCTGGTGTCGAAAATCGTGATTGCAGCCAGCCAGCAGGTTATCTGGCATGAGCTTACCAAGCAGGGAGAGCCGCAGGCGGCGGTTTTCAATGCCTGGTTGCATGCGCAGGCACTGGCACCGGGCAAGACCATCCAGATGCGCACGGCCAGCGGAAACAAGGTCATGGTGGTGGGCGAAATTCTGGAGTTTGATCCACCCAACCGCTTCGCACATACGTTCAGATTTACCCAGTATGACGATCCGCCATGTACCGTGATCTACGAACTAAAGCCCGTTGAAGGTGGTGTTGAAGTCAGCCTGGTCGTGGAGAATCTTCCTGTCGGCACACGCACGGGCAAGAGCATGGAGGGTGGAAGCCACAGCATCCTCAGTACCTTGAAGACGGTTGCCGAAAATGGTCGTCCGGGACTCGGTACGCGAATCCTGTATGCGCTGATGTCAAGAATGGAGTTCGTCCTGCCGGCACGCTGCAACAAGGAACACTGGCCGCTGTAGTCGGCCGACATCGCCGACGTGGCGGTTTCTGGACTTCTCCCCCGGAGGATTTCGAAGTGGACATAGACAAGGCACTCGCCACGCAACTGGCAAACATCGAAAAGCGCACCGGAAAGACACTCGACGAGTTGCGCGCGGCAATCCGAAACAGCGGACTGTCCAAGCATGGTGAACTTGTCGCGTTGCTGAAGCGGGACTACGGAATGGGGCATGGTGACGCCAACACCCTGGTGCAGGTCGACAAGCGCGCTAACGATCCGGCGCCCACTGCAGGCGATGATCCACTGGATGAAATCTATGTGGGTGCCAAGGCCGCGCTTCGACCCATCCATGAGCATCTTCTGAAGCAACTCGGCAAGTTTGGAGAGTTCGAGATTGCGCCCAAGAAGGGCTATGTGAGCCTGCGTCGCAAGAAACAGTTCGCGACTGTGGGGCCGGCCACGAAGACCGAGATCGAGATCGGTCTGAACGCAAAAAGCGACCAAGTGGGAGCACCTTTCATCCCGCTCCCCAAAGGTGGCATGTGCCAGTTCAAGGTGCGCATTGCAGCCATTGACGCCATCAGCCCTGCACTGATTTCTGCGCTGCGCATCGGTTACGACGAAGCTGGTTGAGATCGACTACTTGGAAAGTATCCTTGCACTGCCGTTCCTCATGCTTGTAGGCATCGTATTGCCGATGCTTGCATGGCAAAGCCATCGTTGGATGGCGCGAAGTCAGGAATCCGGCGAACTCTTGCCATCTACCCGAACACTTGCACTTCAGGCGATGGGATTGCAGGTCATCCTGTTGCTGATGGCTTTGCTGGCGATGTATGCGTCGAACCTGAGCGTCGAGGGGCTCGGTACGTGGTCCTGGCAGGCGATGTTGTTGGCGATTGGCACTCTCACGATCGCCCTTGTGCTTGCCGAGTGGGAAGCAAGGCGACCCTTGCCAGGTGGTGATGCGTTTCGGCGCCAACTTCGGAGATCTCGTGCAGGCAGTCCGTACTGGATTGCATCCGCAATCAGTGCCGCCGTTGTCGAGGAGTTCTGTTACCGCGGAGTACTGACAAGTTCGCTTGCCGGAGAGATTGGATACTGGCCGGCAGTTGCATCCAGTGCGTTATTTTTCGGGTTGGCGCATCTCGGTCAGGGATGGCGCGGCGCGGTTTTCAGCACGATCTTTGCAATTGGAATGCAGTTGCTGTGCCTGGTCCAGCAGGGATTGTTGGCGGCAATCCTCGTGCACTTCAGTTACGACATGATTGTCTCGGCGAGAGGGAATCGGCTTGTGGCAACTCGCGGCAACGCATTGTCGTGAATCGTTTCCATCGGGGTTGCCTCGCGCCCGCCCTGCATGCTGTAGGAGCGCATTCATGCGCGATCAGAAATCCGCTTCAACAAGCCCGCGGTCGATCCATCCAAACCCAACGTGTCGCCGGATTCAAATCGCGGCAGCAAGCCGTTGCAAAGGGTCTTGCCGAGTTCCACGCCCCATTGATCGAAACTGTTGATGCCCCACAGCGCACCGCAGACGAAGGTGCGATGTTCGTACATCGCCAGCAACGAGCCCAGAGTGCGCGGGTCCAAGCGATCAAGCAGCAAGGTGGTGCTGGGCCGGTTGCCGGGGAAGCTGCGCTGATGGGCAATGGCGATGCGCTCGGCGTCACTGCCTGTGGTGGATTTCTCGGCCAAGGCCACATCGAAGGACTTGCCCAGCATCAAGGCCTGCGCCTGGGCCAGGCCATTGGCCAGCAGCTTGCGGTGAGCTTCGGCGTCGCCGGTTCCCGGATCACGAACCAGGATGAACTCGACCGGGATCACGTCGCTGCCCTGGTGCAGCATCTGGAAATAGGCATGTTGGCCATTGGTGCCGGCTTCGCCCCAGATGACTGGACTGGTGGCAAACGGCAGCTCGTTGCCATGACGATCCACGCGCTTGCCGTTGCTCTCCATTTCCAGTTGCTGGAGATATGCAGGCAGGCGCGCCAGGCCCTGGTGGTAGGGCGCAATGCTGCGGCTGCTGTAGCCAAGGAAATTACGGTTCCAGACATCGACCAGGCCCAGCAGTATGGGCAGGTTGGATTCGATGGGCGCATTGCGGAAATGCTGATCCATCGCATGCGCACCGGCCAGCAACTCGCGGAACCGCTCCGCGCCGATGGCAATGGCGATCGGTAATCCGATGGCTGACCACAACGAATAGCGTCCACCCACCCAATCCCAGAATCCGAATGTGGTGTCGATGCCGAATTCGGCGGCAGAGGTGACGTTTGTGGTGCAGGCAACAAAGTGCTTGCGTGTATCGACGCCGCCATTGCTCAGGAACCAGCTTCGCGCAAGCTGCGCATTGCTCATGGTTTCCTGGGTGGTGAAGGTCTTGGACGCAATCACGAACAGCGTCTCGGCCGGCTTCATTCCGCGCAGCGTCCACTCCAGGTGATGACTGTCCACATTGGAGACGAAATGCACGCCCAGGTGCGGGGCAACGAAACCGGTCAGCGCGCCGACCACCATCTGCGGCCCGAGGTCTGAGCCGCCAATGCCGATGTTGACGACATGGCGAATGCCGCTGGCGGGATCACGAACCTGTTCGGCAAAGGCCAGCATGCGATTGAGCGTGTCGTGCACCTCGCCGCTGAATGGCGCGGCATCGGGCGGAGCGCGCAGCGCCGTGTGCAGCACCGCGCGCTTCTCGCTGAGGTTGATCGGCTCGCCAGCGAACATGGCATCGCGCTGCGCCTCGAGCGAACACTCGCGCGCCAGCGCGAGCAAGGCATCGAGAATCCCGCGACTGATCAGGTTCTTCGAAAGATCGGCAAGAATGCCTTCGGCTTCGAACGAGAAGTGCTCAAAGCGCTTGCGATCCTTGGCAAACGCATCGCGCAGGTCAAATGGTGCGCCGACATCGCGATGCAGCGTTGACAGGTTTGACCAGGCTCGGGTTTGGTCGCAACGCAGGTACTGGCTCATCGAAGACTCGCACACGAGGGCAGGTGCCAAGCATATCGGCAACCTGCCTATTGTGTGCGAGTCGAGGCCGGAATGCGCCTATTCGAATCCGTGTTCGAAGATCCCATCGCCAATGGCAACCACGAATTCCACCCGGTTGTTGTCCGGCTCGCTGTCGAGAAACTCATCGGCACCGACTTCCGCCGTGGCGGTCAGGCTGGTCGGCGCGTTGGCGGCGACCGTGGTGCTGATGCGCAGCACCGTCGCCGAGGCATCACCGGGCAGGCTGCCGGAGTCCATGCTGCAAGTGACCAGGCTGGCGGCCTCGCTGCAGGTCCAGCTTCCCGCACCGGAATTGAGTTGCCCGGAGACGAACTGGATGTCGACGGGCAACTCCAGGGTGACCACAACACCGCTTGCCGCATCCGCACCGTTGTTGGTCACGCTCAGGTCAAAATCGAGCGCGGCACCGGCTTGTGCTGGAAAAGGCGCATACGTTTGCGTGACAGCGAGATCCGCACTGCCCAGCATCGAGTCCAGGCAGTTGTAGCAGACCAGGGCGAAATCCTGCGCGGGCGCGGCCGGCGTGTACGGATTGAGCGCGTCGGCGGCAATGTTGGCGGCGAGCACGCTGATGTCGATGGAATCACCCAGTTGGCTTGGCGAGAGGAAGATTCCTTCCAGATTGTTCTTGTCGTCGGCCGTGCCACCGCTGGCCGACCAGCCATCACTACCGATCACGTTGCCGAGATAGCTCGTCGCGCTGGTGTTGACGGAGAGGTCCAGATTGTTGACCCAGGCTGGTGTGGTACCACCCAGTCCGTGGCCCTTGGCATCGGTCCAGGCCAGCATGATGCGCACCGGGCGCGCAGGATCTGCGGGCACAACTGTCTTGTTCCAGCTTGCCCCAGTGGTGTCGAACAGTACGCTCTGGTCGATGCTGAAAACGGGATCCGGTGTATTGACCACGGCATCAAGATCGATTCGGCCATAGCCCTGGAAGCGATCCGGGCGATGTCCCATGACGCTGCCATTGGCATTGTTGAAGCCTTGCAAATCCTTGGCCACGGCAGTGAAGGCGGCCTTGATCATGGCCGGGCTGGGTGTGGCGCCGGCATGTTCGCTTCGATACTTTTCCACGAAAACCGCCGAAGCGCCGGAGACCACGGGCGAGGCCATCGATGTGCCACACATGTAGCCGAAAGATGTGTCGCTGCTGGCGGTTGCGCTTTCCGTGTTGCAACCCGGTGCCACGATATTCGGCACACGACGGCCATCGCAGGCGTTGCCATGTGCGGAGTTGCTGGAGACATTGAAGATCTGTCCGACTTGGGCGCCGGAGCCGTTCTGCAGGGCAGTGGAGCCAACCGCAAACAGGTTCTTGGCCTCGTCCGGCGAACCCAGCGAGGAAGGCGCGCAGGCGCCGAAGCCGTCACCGCCACCGTTCATGATCGACCACACGTTCTGCACCTGCTGGTTGCCCGCCACGTCGGGATTGGCGTCGCGGATCACCATGTCCACCTGTTGGGTGGGAATGTCGTAGCCCTGCGGATCCCCGGTCGGCCCCCAGGAGTTGT
Source organism: Gammaproteobacteria bacterium (assembly GCA_004295005.1). Taxonomy (GTDB): domain Bacteria; phylum Pseudomonadota; class Gammaproteobacteria; order Xanthomonadales; family Rhodanobacteraceae; genus Dokdonella. The sequence continues at coordinate 5,569 of SHNG01000079.1, read as the reverse complement.
TGGTCAGCACCGCGCCGCTCAAGGCCGATTCCTTGTAGATCTTGAGCATGCCGTCGGCAATCATCTGGCCCGGGCCGCCGCCGAGAAAACCTTCATACACCTGACGCACGATGTTGGCGCCCGGAGCCACACCCTGGCCGCGCAGGAAACCGTTGCGCAGCACGCCACTGGCGCCAGTGCCGGCAATGGCCGCTGCCACGTGACTGCCGTGGTCATCGATCTGGTTGACGCAACTGGTCGGACTCGCGCCGGAGGGCACACAAGCCACCATGCGCGATGCGATGTCCAGATGCGTGGTGCGGATTCCACCATCGACCACCGAAACCACCACGCCGGTGCCGTTGAATCCCAGTGCATCAAGCCAGGTCTGGTAACCGGGGATGATGGTGTTCGGTGGCGTCGGGCCATAACCACCGACAATGGATTGGTTGCTCACCTCGCCACGCGGACCGCCGCCGGACTGGATCGCCTGCACGCTGTACACACCGGGCAACGCCGCAATGTCGAGGTAACGATTGCCGGGTGCGCTGAGTTCCACAACCGACAAATGCGTGTCCAGCACCGTGGAAGAAATCACCTGCGCGCCCAGTGCACTCAAGTCAGCCTGCACGGCTTGCGCATTGCGGTGGCGGCTGATCAGCGCCATGGTCTTGAGCGGTGCAGGGGCCAAATGTCGTTGCGTTGCCGGCAGGCGAAACCCGGTGGCGAAGTTTCCACTCCAGCGCACCTCCGATGCGGACGCCGCTCGCGCGAGTGCGCCAGCATCCGACCAGACAACGTAGGAGTAGGGATGAATGTACTGCGCAGGAATTGCACCCGCATCACGCAGGTGCGCCAACCACTCGGGTTTGACCGGGCCGCGAAACTGGATCAGATGCCAGTCGGGCTGACCGCTTGCCGTTGAGTCCGGCTCACGGCTGCGAATCGTATCCAGCAAGGGATCAAATCTCTGTCCGCCGAGGTCGAGCACAAACGGTGCCTCGAAACGGGTCACCTGCATGCCCGCAGCACGCAAGGCCGCTACATCAACAGACTGCGCAGGCAACCATTGGAATCGTCCGTAGTCGATGGCCGAATCGGGAATGGTCGTCTCACGCGCCAGCAAAGCGCGGCTGGCCTCCACCCGCAACCAGGCCGGGCTCTCCGCTGCAAAAGCCGGACTGCCCATGCTTGAAGCGAGCACCGTCGCCACCAACCCAAAAAACACGCGTCCTGGATTCATGCCTGCTTCCCCGATGGCCAAAGGACGCGAGCTTACCCCGACAAACAGCCCGTGTCTGTGACCCACAGGCGGAGGCCAGCTCGCATGCAAAACGACGCCCGTAGAGCGGAGCTTGCTCCGCTTGGAGGTCGCACAAGGGTAGAGCGTAGCTTGCTCTGCTTGGGGGGCGCACAAGGGTAGAGCGTAGCTTGCTCCGCTGGGTGGTCTCACAAGGGGTAGAGCGGAGCTTGCTCCGCTTGGGGGGCGCACAAGGGGCAGAGCGGAGCTTGCTCCGCTTGAACAACGTGTAACGGAGCCTGCGGAGATCACCTTTTGGGTCCAGTCCTACCACATGCGACGTTTTACAACAAGCTGTCAGAACTGACAGCTATACCGGGCAGTGAAAGGGCCGTATGTTTTCACTTTCCGATCTCCGCTTCCACATGCGGAAATGACATTTGTCAACATGAATGTATAGACGAATGCAGAATGTCATAGGATGGTTAATACGTAATGGAACCTATGGGCCACCAACTATGTCGATGTTGATGACTGCCGCTTTACTGGCCATGAACTCTGCTGCGCCAGTTCTAACCTTGCCCACACGCTGTGAGAATCCAGCGATCGAGTGCATCCGGGCGCACCAATGGCCCGTCCGCTGGAATGCCAGAGCTTTCGATATTGACTACAACACCTATCCCGATCCACCAACACTTCCGGCTCCGTGGAACTATGGGAAATGGGCTACCGAAGCAGAAATGCTGGTCAAGCGCCATGCAGATGCAACGCTCGACTACTGCGGGGGCGCAGTGACCCCGTGCGAGGTGATCTTTGGTGAGGCTGATGAGTGGGGCGAGCAATACTTTGAAGGCAACGGTTTTATACGACGCTCGAATTCGCGCAAAAAACACTATCACGTACCGGGAGGCGCAACCTGCTTTGAGGAAGTGCACAATTGTGGGTTCAAGGAACTTATATCGGCTCCGATTACCTGCCCGCAGGGCTGGTCAGGTGGAGGCAACGACCCACAGATTGGCTATTACTGTTACCGAACGCGAAAGGAGAATTGCGGGGTCTGTACCAAGGCCGGTAACCCGATCGACGTATTCTTCAAGAACAAGGTCCAGCTTGAGCGTGATTGGTCACGCGGCCTATTGAAGGTTGAGCGTCGCTACCGAAGTGACGGCTTTTCCGAGCCCGCAGGTTCCGGCACCCATCCGCATCCGCTCGGCCATTGGTGGAAACTCAACTACACGAGCAAAATCGTTGCAACACAGCGAGGCGGCACACCTGTTGCCATTCTTGATCGCGACACGGGTGAAACATTCGAGTTCAGTCAAATGGGCGACGAGTACCTCGGTTCTGCAGACGCGCCAGGCAGTTTGAGGCGATTGACTGATGGCAGTTCGACCACCGGCTGGGTGTATGAATCCAAGGGTGGAGAGATTGAAACCTACTCTGCCCTTGGCCAGTTGCTGAGTATGCATACTAGAGTGGGTCAGTCCATTTCGATTGAATACGATGCCAATAATCTCATTGCTGTTGTCACTGACGAAACTGGCCGTTCGCTGACTTATGGCTACGATTCGCGCCTCAGGCTCGAGTCGGTCATGCTGCCTGATGGCAGCCAGATCACTTATGAGTACAAGGCTCTGCTTGACCAAGGAGAGAACGTTTGGAAGGCTCATTTTCCCGATGGAACGTCGCGCACCTACAACTACGACTTTCCGAGTTACTACGCGACCTTGCTTACGTCAATAGTTGACGAGAGCGGTGTCGAATTTGCGACGTATACCTATGACAGCAATGCCTATCCCATGTCGAGCTCGCATGTCGGCGGGGTGGGTACTGTCCAGGTTGCCACCGGGCTGCCGTCGAACAAGGTGGGATTCACCGATTCGCTGGGCACCCTTCATACGTTCACCTTTAGAACCGTCGCTAACGCACTGCGAGTTGAAATGGAAACGCAGTCCTGTGAAGGCTGTGTGGCGAGAAACAAATCGATTCATTACGACGCCGCAGGCAACATTGAGTACGTGATCGACTTCAATGGAAACAAGACCACGTACACCTACGATCCATTGCGCTTCATGGAGACATCGCGAACCGAAGCCTCCACGGACGGTTCGGCATATTCGGTAAAGCGGACCATCGAGACTGACTATCACCCGGATGATTACGTACCTGCCGAACGCCGCACCTACAACGCCAACTCCGTCCTGGAAGCGCGCCAACAATGGGCTTACAACGCCCGCGGCCAAGCAATCGCGGTCTGCCAGATCGATCCTGCCGACCCGGTTGCAATGAGCTATACCTGCAGCGCAGCAGTCGCACCACCTGCCGATGCCAAAGTGCAGCGTACCGTGAACACTTATTGCGAATCATCCGACGTGAGCGCGGGAATCTGCCCGCTTGAAGGCCTGTTGATTCAGGCCAACGGCCCACGCCTGCCAACCGACCCCGGCACGAACGGTCTGGACGACATCACCACGTACACCTACCGCATGCAGGACGATCCGACCTGCGCCAGCAACGGTGCCTGCACCTATCGCAAAGGCGATCTGTGGAAGGTCACCAATGCGCTGGGCCAGGTCACCGAAACGGTGAAGTACGACAAGGCCGGCCGCCCAACGCGCATCAAGGATGCCAACGGCACGCTCACCGACATGGTCTACCATCCGCGCGGTTGGCTCACGGACCGCATCGTGCGTTTCAATGTCAGCGGTTTTCCCTCGTCCAACGATGCGACAACCCACATCGACTATTATCCGACCGGCGATGTGATGAAGGTCACCCAGCCGGACGGTGCCTTCCTCGCCTACACTTACGACGACGCCCACCGCCTGATCCGGATCACCGACACCCTCGGCAACACGATTGACTACTGCCCCGGTGGAGTCGGAAGTGCCGACTGTCTCGATGCTGCCGGCAATCGCCGCGTCGAACAGATAAAAGACCCGGGTGGCGCGATCAAGCGAAGCCTGCGCCGCACCTACAACCAGTTGGGCCAGTTGACTGCAACGCTCAACGCAGCCAGCCAGGCGACGCTGAGCTACCCGGCATCGGATGGCTACGACCCCAATGGCAACCCGACGCACTCCGAAGACGGCCTCGGAATTGAGACCCGCCAGGAGTACGACCCGCTCAACCGCCTGAAGACCACAATCCAGGACTACCTGGGCACCGATCCGGAAACGGCCAACGCAACCACCGGCTATACCTACGACGCGCGCGACAACCTGCGTCAGGTCACCGACCCCGAAAACCTCAATACCGAGTACGACTACGACGGCCTCAATAACCTGACCGGCCTGCACAGCCCGGATACCGGCGATACCACATACACCTACGACCTGGCCGGTAACCGCATAACGCAGACCGATGCGCGCAACGTGACCAGCACCTACAGCTACGATGCGCTCAATCGTCTTACCGCCATCACTTACCCCACGACCGCCAAGAACCTGAGCTATGCCTATGACCAGCCCGATTCAGTCACCGGTTGCATCGGCTCGTATCCGCTCGGTCGATTGACGCGGATCACCGACGAATCAGGCACCACCACATACTGCTACGACCGCCGTGGCAATGTGCTGCGCAAAGTGCAAGTCACGGCGCTCGATACCCTGGTGCTGGCGTACACCTGGACCCTGGCAGATCGCCTTTCCAGCATCACCTATCCGAGCGGGCGCATCGTCAGCTATGCACGCAACGGGATTGGCCAAATCACCTCCGTAACCATGCAGCAATCAGCCGGCGCGCCAGCGGAGGTCTTGATCAGTGCGGCGAGCTACTACCCGTTCGGCCCGCTCAATGAGCTCACCTTCGGCAATGGCCGCAGCCTGAGCAAGACCTACGACGGTGACTACGCCATCGACTCGGTGGCCAGCTCCGACCCCAATGGCCTGGTGCTGGATTTCAGTACGGATGTAATGGGCAATATCACCGCGGCCAGCAACACCTTGGGAGCTTCCACGCCCACCCGCCAGTACGACTACGACGCGCTGTATCGGCTGACCGAAGTCAGGGACGCAAGCAATGCCGTGCTTGAGCATTACGCCTACAGCAAGACCGGCGACCGCACCCAAAGAACCCTCGCGGGCCAGGCCCCGCAGAGCTATGCCTACGTCCCCGGCACGCACCGTCTGGCCAGCATCGACGGCCAGGCCCGCAGCTACGATGCCAACGGCAACACCACGCTCAACCCCGATGCACTGTCGAGCGCTTTCATCTACGATGACCGCAACCGGCTTTCGCAGATTCCGGGTGTAAGCTCCGCGCAGTACCGCTACAACGCCAGGGGCGAACGGGTGGGCAAGCTGCACACCATGGGCTATCTGGGCGGCAACGAACGCATCAGCGCCTACG
>SHNG01000032.1 GCA_004295005.1 Gammaproteobacteria bacterium | reverse complement strand
GCATGTTGACGGCAGTTGCGTTGAGCGCTTCGGCAGCCTTGCACGCGGGTGCAAGCAGCGCACCAAAGGCCAGCAGGGCGATGCGTTGTCCACGCCGACGGACTTCCGCCTTGCCGATGGGCAAGGGATCCAGGCCTGGTTCGATCGCAACACCGCCACCGGTTCCGCGCGGATAGCGCACCGCTGCGGGGCCCTGGTGCTGGAATCCGGTACTCAGCATCTTGCGGCATTCGTTTTCATCGGCCGGTGCCATGACCAGCATGTTGGGAATGCAGCGCAGGTAGCTCAAGTCAAAACTGCCGGCATGGGTGGCTCCATCCGGGCCGACCACGCCGGCGCGATCGATGGCAAACAGCACGTCGAGGTTCTGCAGCGCCACATCGTGGATGAGTTGATCGTAAGCGCGTTGCAGGAAGGTCGAATAGATCGCCACCACCGGCTTGGCGCCTTCGCAGGCCATTCCGGCCGCCAGCGTTACCGCGTGTTGCTCGGCAATGCCGACATCAAAGTAGCGGTCGGGGTATTCCTTCGAGAAGCGCACCAGTCCCGAGCCTTCGCGCATGGCCGGGGTGATGGCCAGCAGTTTCGAATCCACGGCGGCCTGGTCGCACAGCCAGGTGCCGAACACATCGGTGTAGGTGGGTTTGCCGGCAGCCTTGCTGACCAGGCCCTTGTCTGGATCGAAGGGGCCAACCGCGTGATAGTCGATCTGCTCTCGTTCGGCGGGCGCATAGCCCTTGCCCTTGGTGGTGATCACATGCAAGAGCTGTGGGCCCTTGAGGTCCTTGAGCACGCGCAGGGTCTGCACCAGTTGGGGCAAGTCGTGGCCGTCGATCGGGCCGGTGTAGTGGAAACCCAGTTCCTCGAACAGCGTGCTCGGCATGAACATGCCCTTGGCGTGTTCTTCCCAGCGTTTGACGAAGCGCCAGATGATGCCCTTGGGCTTCATCATCTTCTTGCCTGTCTCGCGCATGCGATTGAGCGTGCGGCTGGACATCAGTCGCGCCAGCATGCGTGTCAACGCGCCGACGTTTTCGCTTATCGACATCTGGTTGTCGTTGAGGATCACCAGCAAGTCCGGTTCGACATCGCCACCGTGGTTGAGTGCCTCGTAGGCCAGGCCGGCGGTCATCGCGCCGTCGCCGATGACGGCAACGATCTTGCGTGCATCGCCCTTGCGTTGCGCGGCAATGGCCATGCCCAGTGCAGCGCTGATCGACGTGGAGGAATGACCGACGCCGAAGGTGTCGAACTCGCTTTCCTCGCGACGCGGGAACGGAGCCAGGCCGTGCTTCTTCTTGATCGTGGTGATGCGGTCGCGGCGCCCGGTCAGGATCTTGTGCGGATAGCACTGGTGGCCGACATCCCAGACCAGGCGGTCGACCGGGGTATCGAACAGGTAGTGCAGGGCAACCGTCAACTCGACGACACCGAGGCCCGCGCCAAAATGCCCCCCCGAACTGGCCACGGACTGCACCAGATAGTCGCGAACTTCGCGGGCCACCGCGCCCAACTCGTACTCGGGCAGCTTGCGAAGGTCGGCAGGGGTTTCAATGTGCGCAAGGCGCGGATAGCGGGTCGAGTCGATCATTGCCAGGCAATCGGGCGGTTCAAGGCCGCATTTTCGGCTACCCGGCGATACTCGGCAAGGAAACGATGCAGGCAATTTGCGGGCAAATGCACCCTGGCGGGGCCGTCAACCCGGCGCTGGAGGTTACTGCGGACGACGATTGCGGGGCAGGTGGTTGACCAGGAACTCCATCTGGTCGGCCAGGATGTTGCGATTGGAGAGGATCAGGTGCTCGACCCAGCTTGGCCGGTAGGGAACGGCGAGCAGGGGCATGTGCGCCTGTTGCGGCGTGCGCGAACCCTTCTTCACGTTGCAGTGCAGGCAGGCCGTGACCACGTTCGACCAGACATCGCGTCCACCGCGCGAGATGGGCACCACGTGGTCGCGGGTCAGCTCGCCGCGCGAGAAATGATTGCCGCAGTACATGCACAGGCTGCGATCACGCGCGAACAGCGCTGCGTTGGTCAGTGCCGGCGCGGGGTCCATCGCGGCGGGTCGGGCGTGCCCGGTACTGGCCACGATCGGATGCAGGTCAAGCGTGCTTTGCAGGCCGGTTTCGCGATTGGTGCCGCCGTGGATGGTCAGGCAGGGGTCGCCCAGGGTCCAGGCCACGGCGCGGCGCACGTACAGGCAGGTTGCGTCCTGCCAGGAAATCCAGTCCATGATGCGACCGCTCGCGTCCAGCGAGAGGACGCGGGTGCCGTGGATGGATCCGATGGTTCGAACGTCTGCCAGCATTCGAAGCTCCAGTGCGGTAAGAGCGGTCAGCATTCCGGCCGCAGCCGGTTTCCCGGCTTGCGCGGGTCGCAGCATAGACCAAGTAGCGGCCCCCTGTGCAAGAGCGGTGGCTGTTTATGGCAGGGGTTTGACCATGCGCAGCAGCTCGACACCGAAACCGCTGCGTTCATACAGCTCACGCGCGCGCTGGTTGCCTTCGAACACGGCAAGCTGCAAATGACGGAACTTGTGCTCGCGCGCCCAGCGTTCCGCATAGGCGAGCAGGGCGCTGCCGATGCCTTCGCCATCGTGCTTCCGATCCACCGCAAGATCGGAAATATGGCAGATCTGGGCGTTGCTGAAAAAGTCCTTCATGGTTTGCAGGTGGATGAATCCAACCCGCTCGCCGTCGTCATTCTCGGCCACGAAAACGTGGGATCCAGGCGGTTGCTCGCTCAGATGGCGGGCGAGGTCGACGCGCACATGCTCGGCGCATTCGCCGCGCCGTCGCCATGCCGGCAGGTTGAAGCCCTCGACGAAGCGCGGAACGAGGCCGAGGATGAATTCATCGTCATCGGCATCGGCAAGGCGGATATGGATGTTGGCTTGCGTGTCCATTTTCCGTGATTCCGGAAATCAACCAAAATGTGATTCGGGCATGGCCATGAGGGTATCAGCACCGGCGCGGATCGCCGCGCCATGGCCATGGATGCGCGGCAGGATGCGGGTGAAGTAGAAGCGCGCCGTATGCCGCTTCGCCTCCTTGAACTGCGCCGATTGCGGGGATTGATCGAGCGCTGCAATGCTGCGTGCCCAGCAGTAGGCAAGCGCGACATAGCCGGAGTAGAACAGGTAGTCCACCGAGGTCGCACCGATTTCCTCGACATTGTCCTTGGCGCGTTTGGCGATCTCCTGGGTGAGGTCGCTCCATTCCTTGGTGACGATGGCCAGCGGCGCAATGAACTCGCCAAGGGCCGGGTTGTTGGTGTGCGCCTGACAGAATGCGGAGATCTCGACCAGGAAGTGCTTGAGCCCAGGGCCGCCCATTTGCAGGATCTTGCGGCCGATCAGGTCGTTGGCCTGGATCTGCGTGGTGCCTTCATACAAGGTGGTGATGCGCGCATCGCGGGAATACTGCTCGGCGCCGGTTTCCACGATGTAGCCGTGTCCACCGAAAATCTGCACCGCGTGATACGTCGACTCCTGCGCCAGTTCGGTCAGCAGGCCCTTGACGATGGGCGTGAGGAAGGCGACCAGTTCCTCGGCGCGTGTGCGTTCGGCTGCATCGCTTGAATGGGTGGAAATGTCATGCTGCAGATAGGCATACAGGCTGAGCACGCGACCACCCTCGGCATAGGCTTTCTGGGTCAGCAGCATGCGCCGCACGTCGGGGTGGACGATGAGCGGATCGGCGGGCTTGTCGGGAAATTTCGCGCCCGAGAGTGCACGCATCTGCAGTCGCTCGCGCGCGTAACGCAGCGAGTGCTGGTAGGCGCGCTCGATCAGGCCGAGGCCCTGCACGCCGACTGCCATGCGCGCCGTGTTCATCATGGTGAACATGGCATTGAGTCCCTTGTTCGGGGCGCCAATCAGCCAGCCTTCGGCGCCGTCGAAATTCATCACGCAGGTGACCGAGGCGTGGATACCCATCTTGTGCTCGATGGAGCCGACTGCCAGCGAATTGCGCCCGCCCATGCGGCCGTCCTTGCCGACCTTGAACTTGGGCACGATGAACAGCGAAATACCTTTCACTCCCGCAGGTGCATCGGGCAGGCGCGCGAGTACCAGATGCACGATGTTCTCGGTGAGGTCATGCTCGCCGGCAGTGATGAAGATCTTGGTGCCGCTGATGCGGAAACTGCCGTCCGCATTGGGTTCGGCGCGGGTCTTGAGCAGGCCGAGATCGGTGCCGCACTGCGGCTCGGTCAGGCACATGGTTCCGGTCCAGCGTCCCTCGATGATCGGCTTGAGGAAGGCTTCCTGTTGCCAGGGCTCGCCATGCACCTTCAGCGCTTCGGAAGCGCCGTGGGAGAGCATGGGGAAGTTGCTCCAGGCGAGGTTGGCCGCATCCACCATTTCCTTGAAGATGGCACCGATGGTCTCGGGCAATTCCTGTCCACCGAACCGTGCCGGTATGGTCAAGGCTGGCCAGCCGCCTTCGACGAACTGGTCGTAGGCCTGCTTGAATCCCTTCGGCGTGCGCACGCTGGCGCTCGCCTTGTCGAGCGTGCAGCCTTCGAGATCGGCGCTGGCATTGATCGGCGCGAGAACCTGTTCGGCAAACTTCGCGGCCTCCTCAAGCACCGCATCGACGATGTCGGGCTGTGCCGATTCGAAGTTGGGCAGGCGCTGGAACAGCGATGCGGCGCCCAGGACATCGTTGAGGGCAAAACGGATGTCGGCAAGTGGGGCGTTGTATTGGGTCATGGGGATCCTCGCAATGTGCTTGCGTCGCAGTGAATGTGGGGCGCCTCAGCGCCAGGTGTCGGCAAGTCCAGGCACTGGCGAGAGTCGGCTGTTGCGCTCGAACCTGTACTTGCCTTCAGGTTCGCTGCTGCGGATGGTTCCGTGCAGGAAGTAGGCAAAATCGGATTTCGGTAAACCCGATCCAGCGGCGGGCTTGAATGTGGTCTCGACGACATCCGCGCTGCTGCCGGGAATGTCGAGGTTCATGTTGAGATTCAAATCGCCCATTGAAACGCCGTCCACTTCAAGCGTTGCTTCAAGCGCGCTGAAGGTCATTTCGACGTTGCTGAAATTCTGCACCCTGATCAGCAGGCGCCAGCTGCCGTCGGCTTGCAGGGCCAGTTGCTGCACGCTGGCCGTGGGAGGGCTGATCCGCTTGACCGGGCCGCCGCCGCAGGCGAGCAGGACCACTGCACAGAACAGGGCGAGTGCCGGATTGCGCAAGGCCATGAGCTTCCTCAAACGATCGTTTCAACCCGCCTAGCGTAGCGTGTCGCCTTGGGTCTGGAAAGCGTGCGTGCCTTGGCGGCGCAGGTGTTTGTCCGGTCCCTCGACGGATCGTCAACCGGCCTGACTGGCAGGTACGGAAATCTTCTGTCTGGCGGCGAACGTTGCGACATCCAGTTGCGCGCTGACCTGACCCGCATCCAGCAGGATCACCTCGTCGGCCAGGGCAGCCGCTTCCTCGGGTTGGTGGGAAACCAGCAGGGTGGCAATGTCGATTTCCTGCTTCAGGCGGCTCAGGTAATCGAGCACCTGCATGCGTGCCTCCCGGTGCAGGCCGATCAGGGGTTCGTCCAGCAGCAGGATGCGCGGTTGTGAAAGCAGGGCGCGACCAATGGCCACACGCTGGCGTTCACCGCCGGAAAGACTCAGTGGCATGCGTTCAAGCAAGGCACCGAGGTCCAGCAGGTCCACCAGCGACATCATGTCCGCTGTGCTGCGCTTGCGTGCCCGCGCCCCGTACATCAGGTTGGCACGCACGTCGAGATGGGGAAACAGGCGGCCATCCTGGAACACGTAACCCACGTCGCGGGCACCCGCGCTGATCGAGATTCCCGCGCAACGGTCAAACAGGATCTGGCCATCCAGCGCAATGCGTCCCCGCTCGGGTTCGAGCAGGCCGGCAATGGCATTGAGCGCGGTGGTCTTGCCGGCGCCGGAGTCACCAAACAGGGCAAGCCAGCGCGAATTGGCGCGGAAACGGATGTCGATGGCGAGGTCGGCAAACGCGTGGCCGATTTCCAGCTCAATCATGGCGGCGGCGACCCCACAGCGATCCGCCGAGGCCTGCCGCAATCAGGGTTGCAGCAAGGGCAATGGCAAACGCGACCCAGGTCAGGCGTGCCACGCCCGCCTCGCCACCGGGCAGGTTCATCAATTCGTAGATGGCAATCGAGAGCGTGCGCGTCTCGCCGGGAATGCTCGAAACAAAGGTGATGGTGGCGCCGAATTCACCGAAGGCGCGGGCAAAGGCGAGCACGCAGCCGGCGATGATCCCGCGCGATGACAGCGGCAGAACGATGGTGAAGAAGCGTCGCCATGCCGATGCGCCCAGGGTTTCCGCCGCGCGTTCCAGGCGTTGATCGACCTGGTCGAAGGCGACCCGGATCGAAATCACCAGCAGGGGAAATCCCATCACGCAGGCGGCGAGCACGGCGCCAGTCCAGCGAAACGCGAACACGATGCCGAGTGGGTCCAGCCATTGGCCAATCCAGCCGTTCCGCCCAAACAGCACCAGCAGTGCATATCCGGTGACCACCGGCGGCAGGGTCAGCGGCAGGAACATCAAGGCCTCCACCAGCATGCGTCCGGGAAACCGCTTGCGCGAGAGCAGCCAGGCCAGGCCGATGGCCAACGGCAGCGATGCCAGCACGCTGAGGAATCCCACCTGCAGGCTGAGCAGCAACGCCTGCCACTCGGCGGAAGTCAGCGTGCTCATGGCTTGAGCGAATCAAATCCGTAGCGCTGGAACACGGCGCCGACTTGTGCGGATTCGAGAATTCCGAGCAGGCGTCGGGCCGATCCAACATCATCACTCTCAATTGCGGCAACCGGATAGATGATCGGCGCGTGGCTGGATGGTGGAAACGTATCGACCACGCGCACGCGCGGTTCGGAAACCGCATCCGAGCGGTAGACGATGCCCAGCGGCGTTTCTGCGCTCGCCACAAATCGCAGGGCGGCGCGCACATGCGGAGCGGGGGCCAGGCGCGATGCCACCGAATCCCACACGCCCAGGGAAGTCAGCGCGGCTCTTGCGTACTTGCCGGCGGGCACGCTGTCCGGCGAGGCGATGGCGAGGCGACCATCCGCACCGAGCGCGCCGGCAAGATCGAAGCCTGCGCCGATGCGCAACTGGACGGTGCCTTGCGCTGGCGCAATCAGCACCAGTGCATTGCCGAGCAGGTTGCCGCGTGTGCCGGCCACGATCCGGCCCGTGGCCTCGACAACATTCATCCAATCCTCGTCGGCGGAAATGAAAAGATCGGCCGGCGCGCCGTGCTCGATCTGGCGCGCCAGTTGCGAAGACGCCGCGTAGCTCACCTCGATCGGGCCGATGGCGCGCACTTGTGGCTGACTGATGATGGTATCCAGCGCAGGCTTCAGGCTGGCGGCGGCAAACACCAGCAGTTCACTGGCCCTTGCGCAGCCTGCCATTGCCAGGAACAGGGCCACGCATGCAGACCATCGGGCCAGCACGGATGCAAGCCCGCGCACATGCGGGCTGCACGGGTGTCGAGGTTTCACTGGTTGTCGGTATTGGATTTCAGGTTGAGGAATGGAACCGCGCCGCCCGGAATCATGGTGGTCGGCAGCACGCCATCCCATTTTTCGGCCTGGGTCAGGGCAATCAACTCCGCGTTCTGGCGCAGGGCCTCGCCACGCGCCTTGATCGCATCGGCTTCAGCGATGCCGCGCACGCGAATGGCCTCGGCTTCGGCCTGCGCCTTGGCCAGTGCCGAATCGGCCTGCGCCTTGGCCTGGGTCACGGTGATCTCGGCATTGATGCGCTCGGTTTCGAGGTTCTGGCGTTTGGTCTGGATTTCCACCTCGGCCATCATGCGCTTTTCGATGGACTGTTCGTAGGCATCGGAGAAGGTCACATCCTCAACCTGCACGCTGTCGATCACCACCGGTCCGGTCACGCCTTCCTTGAGCCCCTGGTTGATGTCGATGCCGAGCTTGCTGCGTTCCTGGATCGCCGAGATCGCAGTGTAGCGACCAAACACGTTCTTGACCTCGTCCGGCACCCGGCGGCTGATCAGTCGCTCGACCATCTTGTCGATGGTTCCGTACTGCGAGTAAAGCTCCTCCACGCTGGCTTCCGGCACGTGATAGCTGACCGAAATGCGCAAGGTGGCCGGTTGCTGGTCCTTGCTGTAGGACTCCACCGACTCATAGATGATGGTCTGGTTCTGCACGGACACTTCCTTCACCGTATCGACGAAGGGCAGCTTGAAATTGAGGCCTGGCTCGGCAATGCCGGCAATCGCGCCATAGCGCAACTGCACGCCGCGCTCGCCCTGGTCGATGGTGTACCAACTGCCGAACACCACAGTCAGCAGCAGGATCGCAATGACCGCGAAAAAGGCCAGGCTGAACCAGCGTTTCGGGTCGGCCATCATGGTCGCGGGTCTGTTCATTTCGATTTCCTTCGGGTTGGAATGCCTGAAACAGCGTTACTTGCTGCGTTTGAAATCCTGATAGAAGGCAATGGCGCCACGAACGATCAATGCCGCCAGCACCAGGCCCCCGACGACTTCAATGAGAACGGTCATTTTGTGCTCCGGGGTCGATCCAGTCGGGTTGCGGCTTGTGCAGCGCGCGAATTTCAAAGTCTAACCCGCATTATTCATGAACGGCACAGGAAAATGCCGAGAGGCGCGATGCAACAACGTGCGCCCGTATTCCCGGTATCAACACGGCGTCTGCATGCGTTCACGAGCCGCCCCCACTGTTGGATACCCTTCAGGGTTGACCGGAAAAGGCGAAAAGCATCGCGCATGAATGCGCTCCTACATAAGCCTCAAGCCCTGTAGGAGACCCTTCAGGGTCACCCGATGATGCCGGAACTGCGTCGCCCCGAAAATGGTGCGCGCGAAGCAAAGATCCTCCGCAGTCATTCGCGTCCTTTCATGAAAATGCCGGCCACGTCTTCGCAGGTTCGACGGTTGGGCGGGATTTTCCTGTCAATCGTTGGTCGGACTCTTGCCGCCGGGCAGGAATATGCGCATGTCCGGTTTTCGGGTCGGGTCCGCGCAGGGTTCGATGGCTTGGTCGACCGGGCGGCCGCAACGTGCCAGGTCGTCAATCACGGCGCGGGTTCGCTCGCGAAAGCGTGCGGCGGTTTCATCATCAGCCGGCTCAGTGTCCTTCATGACCGCGCGCAGCTCCAGTTTGCGCACCGGAGGCGACATGGCCACCGTCGACTGCAACTGCAACACCACCCGACGATCAAGCAGATCGATGCTGGCCACGACGATACGCACAGGTACCGGAATCATGGCACCGCTCCGGTAACGGGCCAGCAGGAAAGGCACGAAAGGTTGCGGCAGACGCAAGTTCATCTGCTTGCCATTGGCCATGCGCAACAGCAGGCGATCCTTGCCGTCCAGATAGCTGTCCAGGCGCAGGCCCGGATCGACCCGGTGTTTGCCGACGCAGGGCACGAAGCTGTACTCAACCGGGCGTGGAAATTCGCCGAGGTACTTCGCGCTGCCGTCTTCTTCTTTCGAGAGCGCGCGCAGCTTGCGCACACCGCCTTCCGCGGATCTCACCCTTTCCAGGGCGCCGCCACGCACAAAAATGGCGGTGTACGGAAACCAGGCCGTGCGCTGGTTGTAGCCGCCCCCATGTTCCATGCATTCGAAATCCGTGGATTCGTCAGTCTGCGCTGTGATGGTGGGCTCATCATCACCCTGGGCAAGTTCAAGCGTTCCGTCGGACTCCATCGTGAAGGTCAGCTTGGCGCCTACCGAGTAGTAGGTTCCGGCGGCATCCTCGGCCGTCATCATGTAGGCACGGAACGATCCGAAGGACTCGAACTGCGCAACGGCATTGTCATCATTGGCTTGTGACACCGTGTCGCCCGAGTCCGATTGAGCCGCAGCATGCATAACGAACGGAGTCACGCTGATTGCGGAAAGCACGAGGGCCAGGTGACAAGCCATCATTGCTGAAACCTTCAAAATTCCCATGATCATCATCCTTGTGTCTGGCGTGGATACTTTACAGGTGTCATGCGCACACGACCGCAAACTGTCACACAAGTCCACTTGCATCGGAAAACCCGGATTCAGGATCAGGATGATCAAGAATCACCTGGTTGCGGCCGGCAGCCTTTGCGCGGTACAGGGCCTTGTCGGCACGCTCCATCAAACTTTCCAAGGGTTCGCCTTGCCGGAATGCGGCGACCCCGAAGCTGCAGGTGAGCGCGATGGCCTTTCCGTCCACCCGGAAGGTTTCGCTGGAAAGGCTGCGGCGTAGATCTTCGGCTCTGGCAGCGGCTGTGGGTCCGTCAAGCCCGGGTAGCACCAGCACAAACTCCTCGCCGCCGATGCGCGCCAGCAAGTCGCCGGGGCGATGCCGACCTTTCAAATGCTCGACGAACTGCAGCAGGCATTGATCGCCACCAGCGTGGCCATGAGTGTCGTTCATGCGTTTGAAATGATCGAGGTCGAGATAAATCACGCTCAAGAATCGGGACTTGTTGGCGCTTGCGGCCAACAGCCTCTTCAACCGACTTTCCAGCGCACGTCGATTCAGCAGGCCGGTCAGGGCGTCAAGTTCGGCTTCACGCGTGGCCCGGTCACGTTCATTGCGCAAGCGCGAACTGACTTCGCTCAGTCCAAACGCAAGAATGGCGACCTGTGCCACCAGGGCCCAGGAAATCAGGCTGCCCAAATCGACCGCAGCGCGTGGCAGCCAGTCCTGAAGTGCAAAAATCCAGACAACCATGAGCAATAGAGCGGGTGCCCACGCGAACAACACGAAACGACCCGCACGCAAGCCTTGCCGATGGGCAACCCACGCTTCCCACAGCACGATGGGAGTGCTTGCGACGATCAGAAGATTGGAAAGTGTTGCGCCCCAGAATGCCGGGTGAAGGCCCTCCAGCCAGCCCAGAATCGAGATGGCAATCTGCGACCAGGCCAGACCAGCCAGCAGGCGCGCTGCAACGGGGCGACGTGCACGCAAGGAAAGGAACGCAATGATGAAGAAGTGACTGAACGCCATGGCCCACATTGCAAACATGCGCTGCAGGTGAATGCCGATCAAGGCAAGTTCCTCAAAGGGAATCAGGTCGAACAGAACGCCGGTGAGCCCGAGTATGTAGCCGGCTGCCATGCAGGCCATGGCTGAAAGGTGGGCATAGGCCTTCTCGCCAGTGGAATGAACCAGCACCGCTGCGAGCAGGGCGAGCGTGATCAAGGCCGTCGCGCAGGCGATGGCAACGTCGCGTCTGTCCTTGACGCCTTTCAGATACACATCAAGGGGCAGTATTTCGGCACGGATACGACGGTGAGAGCCATCCTTGATATGCAGGTAGAACGGTTCGCCGTTGCGAAGGGATTCCGGCAGTACCACCACCAGATCCAGCCGCGTAGACCAAGGTGGACCGGGGGCAAGCCAGCGGCTGCGATGCACCTGCCAACCGTTTTGCGGCTGGCGAAGCGTCAAATGGGCCGCATAGGCGCCCTTGAAGGCAAGCACCCACGGCAGCGCATCGACAGGACGTTTCGTTGCGCCATGAATTCGCCCACGCCACCAGGTTCCATCGTCGAGGTCGCGAATCAGCGGAGAGGGTGCATCCTTTTCCGGCGTGGCGGTCCGCAATGCTGGATCGGCGTCCTGCGTGCCCGATCCGAGGTTTTCGAAGGTGATGGTCTCCTGAGCCTGGATTTCGCCCGCCATGCCGAGCAGAAGGATGGCCACCGGAAGGCGCTTGAGCAGTTTGCCCAGACTTGCCGCCCAGTCGTTGTTCGCTCGTGAGCGCCAGGTTTGCCGCGTGAATGCAGGCATTTTCATGTCATCGCCCCCCGCGATGATTTCCAGTGGCGATCACACGCGCTTCCCGCGCTGGAGATTGCCTCGGATGCGCTATTTCACCACGGATTGCTCGCGAGTGCCCGTTGCCCCTTGCAGCAAAGGTTCTTACTGGCAAGTGAAGCGCCGATTGAATCCCGCTTGCCCGGTGTTCTACGACGAGGTGCGGACTGAGTTGCCGAAGTATGGCTGTGTGTGGATTCGAATCCGTTCATGGTTCGACAGGCCTGTCCTGGGCATGGTCGAAGGGCTCAGGGCGAACGGGGACAAGGACGAACAGCGACTGGCAACTCCGTTCGTGGTGAGCACAGTCGAAGGGCTCGCCACGAGCGGAAACGGCTCATGCGGCGTTGCCGCAGGCGATCAGGGGAGCTCGAACCCATGCGCGAAGATCAGGTCGGGCACGGTGACCGTGCTGCGTACGCAGTTCCAGGTCTCGCCGATGCGTGCGCCGGTATCGATGATCTCGAAATGGCTGACCAGGACCGGAGTGGATCCGTTGACGACATCGACGAAGGTACGTGGTTCGATGCCGAGGCTATCCCATGTGGTATCGGTGTAGCGATCCGATTCGAAGGTCAGCGCGATATTGCCGCCATCGGCCAGCACGATTCCGTAGCGCTGCATGGTGCGCAGGATCACCTGCGCCGCCGCGTTGTAGCCGGTCATGTTGAAGTTCGATTTCAGGCGCATGCGTACGCCGTAGGGAACCGTGCCGGTCGGGCCGCTGGGGCTGCCGGCATGCGATGCGGGACGGACATACAGGCGTCCGCCGACACCGCCAAGCGATGCATCCGTTGCCATGCGCGGATTCGGCAGGATGAAACGGATCGCATGGCCCAGGTCTGAGTTGGGGTCGCCGACCTTGGCCGCCACCTCGTCGGCATTGACCAGCAGGGGCGCGATGGGAAATCCAGCCGCATCGGCGCTGGTGCAGTGATCACCGCGTCCTTCCGGCGGATACACGGCATTGAGTTGCCAGATGGCAAGGCAGCGCGCGTTGAGCACGCCGCCGGAATAATTCCCGGAATACAACTCGTACAGAAGATTGCCCTGGCGCACGATCAAGTGGCAGTCCTCATCCTCATTGTTGCAACTGAGGCCTGTCTGCCCCTCGAACGCGGCATCGGCGGGTACCGGCATGCTGGTGGGCAGATCCTCGCAATCCGGATCGTAGTACTCGCCCGATTCCTGATGCGGCACCACCGTGCGCATCGGCGTGCCCGCTGGCGCCTGCGGGTAGGTGTGCAGGGAGAAGTCGATCTGGAAGCGGTTGCCGTTGCCCCAGCCGCCGAGTCCGACCAGGGTGTTGATCATCGACGTTGAATTCGGATGCAGGGGCGCGGCGGAAATGTTCTGGTGCCAGATGGCTTCGTTGGGGAAGCGCGGTGGCGGATCGGCCATGGCTTGATCGAACAACGCGAGGCCCACAACGGCAAGGGTGATGCTCGAAACCCTGATCAATTGGCGCATGGCAGCGCTCCTCCGGGTGTGGATGGCGTGCGCATTTTGAAGGCCGCCGCCATGCGCGATTGTAGGCCGGTTTGCAGTTCTTGAAGATGCGCCTGCGAATGGTGGTGCCGGCGGTCGAGGGCAACCTTGATCTGGCGATTCCGTTCTTGGTTCGACGAGATCACCATGAACGGACAGGATCAGCCGTCGCGGGCCTGCTCCACGCTCTCCAGCGCCGAATCCGGCAGCGCGTAGCAACTGTCGAGCAGCGGACCGTCGTGGATGATTTCCGGAAATTGCACGCCGCGGATCGCCGCTACCGCGAAGATCTCCTGCACCGCACCGGTGAACCGGAGCAGCCCAAGGATGCGGCCGCTGTCCAGATGCACGGCCCATACGCCGCACTGACGCTCGCCTTCGAATTCGCCAAACGGATGCTTGTCGCGCAGTTGCGACAAACCGACCAAGGCAACCCTGCCGAGCAGATCCATGCCGCGTACGAATCCGGGCAGGCGTGTGATCTCCTGTCGCTGTGCGGAGTGCTCATCGATGCAGCACAAGGCGCCGTGAGCGGATTCCAGAAACCACAATCGACCGTCGTGCCAGCGCGGCGAATGCGGCATGGCCAGTCCACGCAACAGGATTTCATCGCTGGCGCAGTCGATCAGCACACCGCCATCGTGCTTGTGATCGCGCCAGCCTTGCGTGGTATTGGATTCAGCCAGCGCCGTCACATAGCGGGGATGCCCATCGCGCATGCCAAGGCCGTTCAGGTGACATCGATCCTCGGCTGCGAGGCCGCTGACAAACGCAGGCCGCCAGCGCGGCACGAAGCTGTGGCTTGCATCCAATGTGCACAGCGTGGAGAAAAGGGTGTTGACGAACCAGAGTTCGCCCCGCGTGCTCCAAGCCATCTCGTGAACGTCGATGGCTCCGGTGATGTGACCCGTGCGCGCGAGATATACCGCGTCATGGCGTGGCGGATCATGCAGCCGGGCGGCGACGGCCGGCATGTTGTGGAACTCGATGATTTCGCTGCGGGTCCCGAGCGCGATGCGGTTGGCATCCGCGGCAATTCCCATCGGCGTGTTGAAGCCAAGGAAGTGGGTATTGACCGAATCACCGTCTGCGCGCAGCACGACCAGCTTGCCGGCCTGGTAGGTGCTGACCAGCAGGCTGATGCCGAGTTGGTGCAGCAGTTCCGGAAAACCGGCGCTGTGGACGCTGGCCAGGGTTTCGCCCCTCGCGAGTTCGTCCGGCTTGTCGGTGCTGGCGCCCATTGGCAGAAGTCCCTGCGCTCGCGCCTGGCAGGGCGCGCTTCGATCATAGCCGGATGCAAGTGTCTGGCTATACTCGACCATCGATCATGCCGGGATTGTCCATGTCATCCACGCCATCCACTGCATCCGTGACGCTGGTTGCGCAGGAATTCCTCGGCCATCCCAAGGGCCTCTACATCTGCTTCTTCACCGAGATGTGGGAGCGCTTCTCGTTCTACGGCATGAAGGCGCTGCTGTTGCTGTATCTGATCAAGTACCACCTGTTCAGCGACGACAACGGCTACAACCTGATCGGTGCCTATGGTGGGCTGGTCTATGCCATGCCGGTGATCGGAGGTCTGGTGGCGGATCGCTGGCTGGGCATGCGCAAGGCAGTGGTGTTCGGCGGCATCCTGCTCGTGCTCGGGCACCTGGGCATGGCCATCGAAGGCACGCCGGCGACCCATGCCAACGGTGTGATCATGCGCGACGAGGGCGCGCTGCAGGTGTTCTATTTTTCCCTGGCGCTGATCATCATGGGCGTGGGTTTCCTCAAGCCCAACATCTCCACCATTGTCGGCAAATTGTACGGGCCCAACGACCCGCGACGTGATTCCGGATTCAGCATCTTCTACGCCGGCATCAACATCGGTGCGACGGTTTCCGGGATCCTCTGTGGCTGGCTGGGTGAGACTTATGGCTGGGGCTGGGGTTTCGGCGCAGCGGGAATCGGCATGCTCGCCGGCCTGGCCAATTTCCTCTATGGCCAGAAACACCTGATGGGGCATGCCGAGCCGCCGGATCCGGCGCGTCTGCGCGAACGGAAATTGGGCTGGCTGACGCGCGAACACCTGATCTACCTTGCCGCCTTGGCGGGCCTGGTCGTTGTCTGGGGCCTGATCCAGGCCCATTCGGTGTTTCTCGCCATCCTGCCGGGAATCTTCGAGCCCAGCCCGGTACTGTTGGCCATGCACACGATCAGCGTGTGTCTGTTCGGTGGCATCCTCTGGTTCATGTTTCGCCACTGCACCAGGGTCGAACGCGAGCAGATGTTCGCGGTACTCGCCTTCATCGCGTTTTGCCTGGTGTTCTTCACCCTGTACGAGCAGACCTATGGCTCATGGGTGCTGTTTTCTGATCGCGCAATGAACCATGAGGCACTCGGCATTGAATGGACGGCCAGCCAGCTCACCTCACTGGGCGCGTTCTTCATTCTCGTGCTGGCGCCCTTCTTTGCCTGGCTGTGGCCGCGCCTGGACCGGCGTGGCCTGAATCCGGGCAAGTCGGCCAAGTCGGCCTGGGGACTGATCCTTGCCGGAGTTTCCTTTCTCGTACTGGTGTGGAGTGCACGCAACCCGCAGGCCAATGGCTTGACCAACATCTGGTGGTTCGTGCTGGCCTACTTCGTGCTGGAAATCGGTGAGATGTTGCTGTCGCCGATCGGGCTTTCGGCGGTCACCGAGTTGTCGGTACCGCGCGTGGTCAGCCTTATGATGGGCGGCTGGTTCCTCGGTACCTCGTATTCCGAGGTGCTGGCGGCAAAAATCGGCCAACTCGCCTCGATCGAGATTTCCGAAGACATTGCGCTCAATGTGGCTGATGCCCTGAGCCGCTACAGCGAGGTATTCCTGTTCTCGGCGAAGATCGGCATTGGTGCGGGCATCGTGGTGTTGCTGCTCACGCCATTGATCAACCGCCTGATGCATGGCGTACGCTGATTGGCCTTTGGGAAACTCTGAACAAGTACGGAACCCATTCGTCTCGAGCAAGCTCGCTCCCACAAAATCAAGCACTGGTGGGAGCGAGCTTGCTCGAGACAATACCTGTTCAGACCTTCCTTAGCGCCAGTCTCCCAGGGCGAAGAATCCGGCCCAGTAGTAGGGGTGTTCATGGCTAGCGTTGACGCGTCGCGCGGCCAGCACGGCACGTTGCGCGTGCTGCATTGCCGTCGGCGTGTCCACGTCATCGCGCAGGCGCGAAAGGTAGAGCGCCTCGCTCCATTGTGCGGTGGCGTCATCGTCCACCGGCCACAGGCTGAGCAATACGGTTCGCGCCCCGGCGAGCCGGAAGGCGCGAGCCAACCCATACAGACCTTCATAGGCATGGGTGCTGCCACTGGCTGTTGAACACGCGGCCAGCACCGCCCACTGCACGGAGCCCAGATCCAGCGCGGCGATTTCAAGACTGCCGAGCACGCCGTCGTTGGCGCTGTCGGCGCCGCTCTCGGCTGGTGCGGCGAACATCAAGGCCGTGGATGCAGCGGCAGTCGGCGTTGGTGGATCCACGCCCAGGCTGATGCCACGGGTAGTATCGGCAGTTGCGCAGTCGGCGCCGGCTTCGATGCCGTGGGTGGCCAGATGCAGCAGCGCAGCGTTCGGAGCCTCGCGCCGGAAGCGGGCTTCACTGGCAGCTTCACCCACCAGGGCAAGCAGGGAAGGCGAGTTTTCACCCCGGCGCAACAGTTCCGCAATGCGTTCGACTTCGCGCCTGGCGCCGGGCAGGGCGGGCAAGCCGGAGCCGTCCGCACATTTGCGATTGGCATTGTCGCCAGGCCCATCACCGCGCGGATCGACGACGGCAAGCAGCGCATGCCGCGGCACGGGTCGCGTTGGGGTGGCGAACAACTCGCGTTCGTGGTTGAGCACGTGGAATTGCACATCGCGTTCAACGAGATAACCCTGTGCGTCCGGAAGCGCAGGCCAGGGCAGGCGCAACAGGGGACCTTCGGCAACGATGAACAGGCGTCGGGCAGTCGTTGCCTTGCGGATCGGCGTCCACACCAGTGCGGCAACCGCTGCGCCGCGCTCGCGCACCTGCGTGACACTGCTGGCCGGTGTGGCCAGCGATGCCTGCCAGCGCGTCAGCGCGTTGGTGATCGATGCTGCGGGACCGAGCCGGATGGCGATGACCGGCGCGTCCCCGGGTGGCAGGACGAAGGCCCAGGTTTCCGCATCTTCGATATCCACTGCGGCGTTGGCGAAGTCGGTCGGCCGGGTATGCCTGAGATCATGCAACCAGACCAGGGCCGTGTTCGCCGGTCGCGCGGTGCGCAAGGTATCCAGTGCAATCGGTGCGTCAACCAGACGGCCAGCCTGCGGCAGTGCCTGGGCGAGCTGGCGCTCGGCACGTTCGAGTCGTGCGCGTGCCTGGGCATCCGCCAGGCTGGCGCTGCGCAGGCGTTCGAGCTCGGCACTCGCGGCCTGCCATTCCTTCCACAGGGGTTGCAGCTTCGTATCCTTGTCGACACGCGCCCGAGCCAGTCGTTCGGCCTGGATCGCGGTGACCTGGCCACGTGCGGAAATTGCCAGTGACCAGGCGCGCTCCAGCAGGCGTGGATCCTTGCTGTCCAGTGCAATCGCCAGCGCATGATCGAGGGTGGTGTAGTCCTGTTCCTGATAGGCCAGGGCCTGCGCATCGGAAAGCCCGGATGCCACCTCGCGCACGGCGGTCTGGCGGGTTGTCTCGGCGGCAGTTGCCGCATCGAAGGCCTCGTCGTGGCGACCCTGGCCCCACAGCGCGGCAGCCAATCCGTGCTGCGAGAACAACGGCGAATTCTCCGCACCCGCCGGCGCGTCACGCAGCCTTGCCAGCATGGCGCGGAAACCAGCCTCGGCTTCCACAAAGCGACTTTGCCAGATGCGCACCATGGCGATGTTGCCGAGCGGCAGGTAGTCGGCGACGTTCTTGCTTTCCAGGCGTTCGGCGATGTCCAGGGCGCGCTGGAAGCGAACAACGGCGGCTTCGTCATGTCCGGGGATTTCGCTTTCGGCGTTGCCGTAGTTGTTGAGCAGCATGGCCATTTGCAGGGATTCCGCGCCGTAGACGCGCTCGAAAGCCGGCAGCGCCTGCGCATACCAGTCGATGGCCTGGCTGGGTTGCGCGCGTGCGCGCGCCAGGTTGCCCAGCGCATAGAGCACGGTAACCCGGTTGCGACCGCCCGGATCGGGAGCCTGCGCATCGAGTGCAAGTGCCTCGCGATAAGCCGCCTCTGCGCGTTCGAGATCACCGCTGATGCGCCGGGTTTGTCCGGTGCGAATCAGGGTTCGGGCGAGCAGGGCCGGATCGGGCTTGGCCTGCTTGCGCAGGATGGCCAGCGCCTGATCCAGCGAGGTCAGTGCCGCGCCATAATCGGCAGCAATGCGCTGGGCCAGCGACAGATCGGAAAGCACCTTCGCATGTGCGATCGACTGGGCTGTGCCGCCCTCGCGCATGCGGCGCTCGACCTCGCCAAGCTCGGCCAGTGCCTTGTCTGCATTGCGCTGGCGGGTCCAGGCGAGGCCGCGCAAGCGTCGCGCTTCCAGAACCTGGTCATTGAACGCCGGTTCGGAGCCAAATCCCTCGATTGCGCGAGTGGCGGCGGCAATCACGCCCTCCTGGTCCTTCTCGCCGACATCAAGGGTTCGCGCCAGCAAAAGATCCAGATGCGCGCGCTGCAGGCGCGATGCGTCGGCAGGCAGCGCGGCAATCAGTGCATTGACCCGCGGCAGGGCCGACTCGGCATCGCCCTTGGCCAGCAGGGTTTCGATGGCTGCAAAATCCCCCGCCGCCTGGGTTGCAGGCAAGTGCGTGCCGATGGATACGATCAGGCAAAGTGCTGCAAGCACCTTGATGCGAAACCGGGAACCAGGATGCATGTCAAAATCCGCGCTGCTCACCCGCAGCATAGCGCGATCAATCGGTATTGAGGCCCGTGGCGCAAACCCGATGACGATGATTGGCGCTACGCTTGCCGTCCGTGAATGATTTGACGAACGGAAATACATGGATCAGGCATTGCCCCTGTTGGTCGGCTTCTCGGTCGGAATGGCACTCCTGCTCGGATGCACCCTGGCGACCGGCTATCGTCATCTGCCCTTGCCCTGGCCATCGCGCGTGGCGGGTTTCGTGATGCTTGCAGGTTTGGCACTGACCCAGCTTGCCCACCTGACACTGACCAATGAGGCAGGCCCAACGCGCGCTTACATTGTTGTGCTGTTCTTGCAGTCCTTGGGTTTCTACTGGTTGCTGCTTGGCGCCTTGCGGCCCGATGGGACTTGGCATCGCGTCGAATGGATCTTGCCGGCTGCGGTGCTGGCTCTGGCCTTTGCCGTGCCGCTGGGCATGGCGATACCACTGGCGCTGCTGCTCGGAACGGCGGCGGCAAGCCATCTTGCCGTGCTGGTGTTCCGCTTGCGAGGGCTGCGCCGCTGGTTTGCACTGGAATTGAAGGTGCTGGTGTTGTTTGCGCTGATGGGCGCTGCCGTGGCCATCGCCGGCCTGATTGCGCCACTTGGTCTGGGTTGGACCTTGTATGCATGGACATACTCGGTGCTGATTGCCTTGGGTTTTGCTCTGGTCACCTGGCTGCTGCTGGTCGTGCCGGACTTGATTCCCAACACGCGGGAAGCGGTAGCGGTGGCCTATGCGCAATCGACCCTTGCCAAAGTGGACAGGCAAGCCAAGGCGGAAGCACTGCGGCAGTTGTTCGAGCGCGATGCGATTCACTGCTCGGAGTCCTTGAGCCTCGCGTCGGTGGCCGGTCTGCTCGAGCTCAGCAGCCATCAGGTATCGGAACTGGTCAACACCCAGTTCGGCATGGGCTTTTCGCGGCTGGTGCGTGAGCATCGCGTGGAAAGCGCCAGGCGCATGCTGGTCGATGAGCCGCGTGCCTCGGTGTTGTCGGTGGGTATGGCCTGCGGTTTCAACTCGCAGTCGAGTTTCTACGTGGCGTTCAAGGATCAGTTGGGCGAGACTCCGGCGGCGTTTCGCAAGCGGATGTTGTCCGGCAAGGTCTCGAATGATCAACGCGATGCATCGTAAAGCATTGATTTTACCGAGTGGTGGAATGATCTCGTCAAAATCTGTTGCGGATTGATCAATT
>SHNG01000191.1 GCA_004295005.1 Gammaproteobacteria bacterium | reverse complement strand
CCTGCAGATCGGTTCCAGTCCGGTGATCGCGAGCCTGGGGGAAACGGCGAGTGGCCAGATCCTCAACATCAATGCTGATTTCGCCGCCAACGAGCTGGTCAAGGTGGTGCAGCCCTACAAGATCATCTTTCTCACCGGCACCGGCGGATTGCTGGATGGTGACGAGCGGGTCATCGACTCGATCAACCTGTCCAGCGAGTACGAATACCTGAGCAGCCAGCCTTGGTTGCACTCGGGCATGCGCCTGAAGATCGAACAGATCAAGCAGTTGCTCGATGTGTTGCCGCTGGCCTCATCGGTCTCCATCACCCGACCTGCGGAGCTGGCCAAGGAACTGTTCACCCACAAGGGTTCGGGAACCCTGGTGCGTCGTGGCGAGAAGGTGATGCGTGTTGATGACTGGCGGCAGCTTGACCTGCCCCGTTTGCGAAGCCTGATCGAGTCAAGTTTCTCGCGACGTTTGGCGCCCGATTATTTCGAGCGTACACGGCTTCGCTTGGCCTATGTCAGTGAGAACTACCGTGCCGCCTTGATTCTTGTGGATGGCGATGGACTTCCCTATCTGGACAAGTTTGCCGTGCTCGAGGAGGCGCAGGGCGAGGGCCTGGGTCGCGCCGTCTGGCATGTCATGCGTTCGGAAAATCCAGGTCTGTACTGGCGTTCCCGGCACGGCAATCCGGTCAATCCTTTCTATTTCGAGGAGGCCGATGGTTGCTGCAAGGCCGGGCAATGGCATGTGTTCTGGTACGGCATTGCCGCCTTCGCCGACATTGAACGCTGCGTGGCAAGCTGCGCCGCCAAGCCGCAGACGCTGTCGGCCCCGGTGGAGCAGGTGGCATGAACAGCAAGCGGGTTGCCCTCGTCGGCGCGCGCGGTCATACCGGTGCGGAGTTGATCCGTCTGATCGATGCGCATCCATTTCTCGAACTGTGCATGGTGTCGTCGCGCGAGCACGATGGGCAATCCGTGGCGGATCACGTCGAAGGATTCAAGGGTTCCCTGCGCTATGTTTCGGCCGATGCCGAGGCGGTAGCCCGATGCGCTGCGGAGGTGGTGGTGCTGGCCCTGCCGAATGGCAAGTCTGCGCCGTTCGTGGAAGTCATCGAGTCTAAGGCTCCGCAGACCCTGATCGTCGATCTGTCGGCGGACCACCGCTTCAACGAAGCCTGGTACTACGGCTTGCCGGAACTGACTCGCACGGAATATCGAGGCCAGCGACGCATCAGCAATCCTGGCTGCTATGCCACGGCCATGCAGTTGGCGATCACGCCGATGCTGGATGAGCTGGCTGGCCCACCGCAGTGTTTTGGCGTTTCCGGTTACTCGGGTGCGGGCACCACCCCGTCGGAACGCAATGATGCGGAAAAGCTGCGCGACAACCTGATGCCGTACTCGCTGGTCGATCACCTGCACGAGCGCGAGGTGTCGCGCCAGTTGGGCGTGCCGGTTGAATTCATGCCGCATGTGGCGTCCCATTTTCGCGGCATCACCCTGACCGTGAACCTGTGGTTGCAAAATGCAGCGACGCGCGCGGCCATCATCGAGCGCTATCGCGCGCGTTATGCCAACGAAGCCCTGATCGAAGTGATGGACGAAGCACCCTGGGTCAGTCGGGTTGCAGGCAGGCACCACGCACAGATCGGTGGTTTTGCGCTGGCCCCTGGTGGCAAGCGCGTGGTCGTGGTGGCCTGTCTGGACAACCTGCTCAAGGGTGCCGCGACCCAGGCCATGCAGAACATCAACATCGCGCTGGGTTGGCCGGAACTGTGCGGAATCATCGGGAGTGAAGGTCCGTGAGTGATTTGCTGTGGCAGAAGACAGGCGTGCAAACCGATGCGCGCATCATGCGTTTCCTTGCCGGAGACGACGTGCTGCTGGATCGCGAGTTTCTCCTGTTCGACATCGAGGCGAGCAAGGCACACGTCGAAGGATTGGTTCGCATCGGACTGCTGGCAGATGCGGAAGGCAGCAAACTCTTGCGCGAACTGGATGCGCTGGCCCGTGATTTCAGCGCAGGTGAATTCGTGCTCGACGAACGCTTCGAGGATGGCCACTCGGCAATCGAGGCGCGACTCAGTGATCAACTGGGCGCGCTGGGTGGAAAGGTGCACACGGGACGCAGCCGCAATGATCAGGTGCTGGTTGCCACGCGATTGTGGCTGAAGACGAAGTTGGGGGAGCTTGCTGAAACCTGCAATGCGGTGGCCGCCGTTTGCCTTGATCGCGCGGAAGCCGAATCCCTGCCGATGCCCGGCTATACCCATCTGCAACGGGCCGTGGTTTCCTCCACGGCCATGTGGTTTGCCGGCTTCGCGGAAGCCTTCATCGACAATGCCTGGCGTGCGCGACAGACCCTGAATTTGATCGATGCCAACCCGCTGGGCACGGCGGCCGGTTATGGTGTGAACCTCAAGCTGGATCGGGACTTCACCACGCAGCGACTGGGCTTTGCGCGCATGCAGGTCAGTCCGATCTATGCACAACTGTCGCGCGGCAAGTTCGAACTGGCTGCACTGGAAGCCCTGGCGTCCGCCGCGCTGGACCTGCGTCGTCTGGCCTGGGATCTGTCCCTGTTCACCACCAGCGAATACGGATTCGTGAAACTGCCTGGTATCTACACCACCGGCAGTTCCATCATGCCCAACAAGCGCAACCCGGATGTGATCGAACTGATTCGTGCCAGCTACGCCAGTGTTGCTGCCGCGCGCACCGAGATCGAACAGTTGCTTTCCCTGCCCAGCGGTTACCAGCGCGATCTTCAGTTGAGCAAGGGCGCCATCGTTCACGGTTTCCATCACGGACTCGGTGCTCTGGCGCTGCTGCCCGATTTGCTTTCAGGAATCGAATGGAATGCCGATGCCATGCGCGCCGCCATCGAGTCGTCCATGTACGCAACAGATGTGGCCATCGAAGCCGCACGAGCGGGCGTGCCGTTTCGTGAAGCCTACCGACATGCAGCCGATTCTGCTCAACACGCCGCCGAGGGACGCACGCCGGAATCCAGCCTTGGTGCCCGCATCTCGCCCGGGGCTGCCGCAGATCCGCAATTTGAGCAACTGCGCCAGCGCCTCAGCGACCTTTGATCGCTTCAAGCCAACGCAGAACAAGCGTGATTTGATCGGCGCTGCCTGGATTTTCGGGGAAGGTGGAAAAAGGTTCGGCGGCGCCATCGTTGCACAATGTACGCAGATGCAGGCAAATTCCCAAAGTTCGAAGTCTGCTGCGACGATCCTGCTCCCATACACGTCTTGTGCCCATATCGCAGGTGGCGAAGTGCCATGATGGCCGAGGCAAAGCACTTCGGGTCGGTCATGAACTCAAGGAGGTGGAAAATGGCAAGAGGGGCGCTGGTTCTGTTGCTTGGATTCGCATTCCAGGTTGTGAGCGCGCAAACACCCATTTGGCAAACTTCCTTCGACTCAATGTCGCCACCGACCCTACGTCGGTTTCCGAGTCACATCCAGTTCGATGCCAATGGAGATCTCCTGCTTGACACGTTGACCTACACAGGTCCCACAAACCAACTGTTGCGCATGGGCGTGACTGGGGAATTGCGTTGGCAGGCGACCGTGCCGCCGTGGCTCGCTGACATGAATGTCAACGTTTTGCCTTCGCCGGACGGCGGCGCCTATGTTGCAGACGCCTATTATTCTTGGCTGATTCGATTGGATTCGAATGGATCGTTGCGGTGGAGGCGGGGCGTTCCCGCGGACCTGCTTGTGGCACTTTCCAATGGCCAGATTGCTTCGGCGAGCTGTCGGGTACTCAGCATTCTGGATGGTGAAACCGGCTCGATTGAACGGCAGGCATCGCTGCCCTGGAGTGGGTCTCGCTGCGGAGTGACGGGCATGCGGGTTGACAGTAAAGGCGAGCTGATCATTGTTGCCCGGAAAGATCGATGGAATCCAAGCGATGAATCGCGTGTAGTCAAGCTGGAATTGGATGGGTCGCAAATTTGGGAGCACCTGGAGAGCAGTGACATGACTCTGCTCGGCACCGATGGGGGACTTGTCTACCTGTCCACGGACACACAAATCTTGGCCTTGAGTGAGGTGACAGGTGAAATGCTGTGGCAAAGCAGTCCGACAAGCATCAGCAACGCTGCTCTGATTGGAGTAAATCCCGCAGTTCCAGTAGTCATCGGTGAAACGCAAGTGCTTGGGCTTTCTGCGGCAGACGGAACGGTGCAGTGGACGCAGTCGCTGGTGGCTGAAGATGCCAGTGCCGCGGTCGGGAATGCATTGCTGGTCAGGACCGCAGCCGGGCTGGTGAAGCTGGATGCATCCACAGGCACGATAGCCTGGACAACGCCCATGCCGGGCATGGACTCATTCGGGAATCCGATCGAGGAATGGCTCGCCTTGGGTGGACTGAGCGAAGGTCATTTCATGGCGGTGGCACGCGCTGCGTCTGCAACTTCCCAGCCGCCGCCATTCGTGCAACGCATTGACTTTCTCAGCGGTAGCTTGTCGGGTGTGGTGCCGGTGCCGGCGGTGCAGCAGACAAATGGCGGTGACGCGACACTTGATGGCGACTACATCTACTCGATATCCCACGTGCAAAACTCGGTAGCCACGAAGTTTCGCCTGAACAAACTAAATGCCAGCGATGGCACGGTCATTTGGAATAGTCCGGAGAATTCGCTTGTGAATAGCGAAGCCAGACAGGAATTCGACATTGTGGCGAGGGATGGGCAGGTCTTGGTTGCAACGCCCACCGTGGATCCGATTTCAGCTTCGAATGCCTACTCCATTTGGCTGTGGAATGCGACCACTGGTGAGGCGCGATGGAATGCTTCCTTGCAGCAAGCAGGGGAGAGCTGGATTGGCGCGAAGATGCAGACGCCTGTCATCGATTCGGACTCGAACATTCTGGTCTCAATTCACGGGGCTTTCAGTTGCGGTAAAGCAGGAACCTGTTCGCGGAAGACAATCTCCAAATTCAACGGAATCAACGGTTCAGTCCTGTGGCAGAGGACAGAGACGACTTCCGGATCGCTGATCGAAGTTTCGCTAGATCCAGATCCATACCATGAGCTGGGGAGCGATGTGGTCGCGGGGCAGGGGCTTGGCGTAGTTCGGATAGATGGTTTGAATGGCAGCACTGTATGGTCAGCGCAAACAGGAAATCTTCTGGGAAGGATTCGCTCTCTTCACCTTGCCAGTGATGGCAATGTGGTTGCAATTGGGAGTTTTCGTTGGGCCAAGCTGGATGCGGACACGGGAAATTTGCTCTGGTGGTCAGATCTTCCTGCCGTGGCCAGCGGTTGCTATAGATGGCAGCCAGCACAAGAGTTTTCGAATGGCGACCTGTTTTTGTATTGCCGCGAAAATGTTGAAGCGAA
The DNA here is from genome assembly GCA_004295005.1 of Gammaproteobacteria bacterium. Classification (GTDB taxonomy): domain Bacteria; phylum Pseudomonadota; class Gammaproteobacteria; order Xanthomonadales; family Rhodanobacteraceae; genus Dokdonella. Next base: position 15,106 of record SHNG01000191.1, on the reverse strand, counting down.
TCCGGCGTTCGCCATACTGCATCCGGAAACCGCTGTGGGTGATGTTTGGTATCCGGACGTGAATGGAATCTACAAGTGGAATGCCATCGAAGCGGCCGTCAACTCGAAGGATGAGATTTGGCTCAGGGTGACGGAAAAGCTAAGTCCAGACACCGAGTATGTTCGCTACCTCACCCGGTTCGATCCGACAACCGGGCAGTTTATGGGACGTCAACTGGGTTCTTCGTACAACTACTATGTTGACGGCTTCATGCCCTTCATCAGTCTTGGAGGCTGGCTGGCTGCGCCTGAGAATGGGAGGCTTCCGATACTGAGTTTTCAGGTGAGGCCGCAGCTTCCGGTTGAATACGGAGTTGCCGTGTTTGACACCAGCGTCAATAAGAACGGCAATCTCTCGGTAGAGGTCAATGGCTGCGGCGAGCCGGTAATGCCCGGAGAATCCTGTGACTTTGCCGCATCCTCAACATTTGTCGGTGATGCTTCAACGGGCCCGGTAGGTGTCGACATCTACTTGGCTTGGGGAAGTGGCGCCAGCAACGTAACGTGCTCTTCCTCGATGACAGGAAATTTTCCCTGTGATCCAGACCAAAGGGATGGAAATCTGCATGACACGATCATGCTGAGTCCTGGGGAGACCATTTCAATCAGTGGAACGATGACCGCGAGGGAAACGGGAGATGCGCAGGCTCCGAAACTGTCCGTGATTGTGCATGGCCCGTTCAGTCTGTCGGAGCAGGTCACCACAGACAACGTGGCGGTTGTGTTGTTGACGCAAAGCCTGTTCCACAACGGATTTGACTGATTGCGGGAATCGCACCATCCGCCTTCAGGTGAATGGGTGCGTTTCCACATGGGCATGACGCGCGAGCATGGCTCCAGCCCGCGCCTGACACGTGAGCCGAGACCCGCGTCCCGCGACGAAACCCTGCCTTGTCACGTCCCCATTCCTGTTACCGGGATGCCGGAAGCGCGGTAGTCTGCTTGCGGGTGACACCAAGCGGAGGCGAGCAGGGAGCCGTCGATGGGCGCACGAATACGAATGGGATGCTGGGTAGTGCTGCTGGCACTGGTCTACAGCCCGGCACATGCCTTCGACACGATCTGGCAGCAGGATTGGATTCACCCCGCGCCGCCCATGATCGGCAATGCCTATGCCTGGCCGGACCCGATCTATCCAGCGTCGATTGGTTTTGCCGGAAACGCCGATCTGTTGTTTTCCAGCCTGACCGACCTCGGCCAGGATCACGACGTGCTGCGTCTGTCCCCGGATGGCGTGGTGCGCTGGACGGCCAAGATTTCGGCTTACGAGCCGGAGAATCCACCGGCTCTCTGGCCAGCGGCTGATGGGGGCGCTTTTTTCGCGCACAGGGACAGCGGCAGAACGATCAAGCTTGATTCCAGCGGGCTGATTGAATGGACACGCAGCGTGCCGGTTGAGCAGTTCGTCGATCTTCCCGACAACCGGCTGGCCGCCGTTTCCTGTGCCCAGGTGTCCGCGTTGGAGGTTGGCAGCGGTGAAGTGGCTTGGCAGGTTCGCCTGCCGGGGCGGGAGCGCTACTGTCGGGTCAGTGGAAGCGCGAGCGACGCCTCAGGCAACATCCTGTTGTCCACGGAATCGCAAGACATTTACTCCGTCACCGCATCGCGAGTCTACAGGTTGGATGGCCAAGGGCGGCTGCTCTGGGAATACCAACCGGAAACTGGTCGACCGCGCCTGCTCGGGTTTGATTCCGGTCGTGCCTATCTTGCCGATGAAGGCATCTTGCTGGCGCTGGACCTGGCCAACGGCGCTGTGCTGTGGCAAAGCTCCGTTGGCCATGAGAAGGCGTTGCTGGTGCCGGGTGATCCGGTGGTTCCGGTGGTCATCAATGGCAGCACGGTTCATGCGCTGGATGCCGCCACTGGCCAGTTGCTGTGGAGCCAGTCATTGGATCCCGTCGATGGGGTGTCCGTCATCGGCAACGCGCTGTTGCTCACCACGGCGAATGGCCTGCACAAACTGGATGCGCTGAGCGGTGCCGTGCAATGGACGGCAATCTTGCCGAATGCGGATAGCCAAGGCCATCCGGTACTCGAATGGCTGGCCCTGGGTGGACTCGCGCAGGGACAGTTCACCGCCTTGGCCCGGGTAGCGGGTACGGTGTCGCAACCCGCGCCCCTGCTGCAGCGTATCGATTTTGCCAGCGGTGTGCTGACCACGCAGCCGACCATGCCCGTGCTGAACCAGGCCGACTGGGGCGAGGTGATCCAGGTGGGCGACGAAATGATTTCCATGACGGTGGAGCAGGATCCGCTGGCCATGCGCTATCGCGTGAGCAAGCTCGATGCCGATAGCGGCACGCCGATCTGGTCACACACCGAGTTGCCGACCATGAGCGGCTTGGTCGGTGGCGCGTTCGGCGCAGGCTTCAATCTTGGTGCGAACAATGAACGCATTGCCGCCGTGATCCATGAAGGGTCGGAAGTCGAGGACAGCCTATTGGTCGCTGCGTGGAACCGTGCGGACGGCACGCCGCTTTGGCGCACAAAGCTCAACGGGCTGGAAATCTGGGATCAGACTCAAGCGTCGGACCCGGTGATTGATGCCAACAACAACGTGTGGGTTTCGCTGGCCACCTACGTCGAATGCACCTGGCCCGACATCTGCGCCCGCTACATGCTCTACAAATTGGACGGCACGAACGGCTCGATTCTCTGGCAAAACGGCGAGCTGCTGGTTTACCAGATGGAGCCGCCATATCTTTCGATTCCCGTGTTCAAGCTGATCGAAGGAGATGTACTGCTGGAGCGATTTTATGACCTGTATCGCCTGAATGGCCTGGATGGAAGCGTCTTGTGGACCGCGAGCACTTTGGAGACCGGCGGAGTACACAGCCTGCATATCGCCAGCGATGGTGACATCGTGCTGACCGGATTCCTGGGCTGGGGAAGGCTGGATTCCGCTGATGGCAGCGTAATCTGGTTCAGCAATGCGCCCGCATACGCTTGTGCGCCGTTCAATCCTTGTCGGTATGTGCAAACCCATGAGATGCCCAACGGCGATCTGTTGCAGGTCGGAATCAGGGCGGCCGCAAACTACATCAACGAGCCCATGGTTGCCCTGCTGCATCCGGAAAACGGTGGCAGCTTCGAGGTCTGGTTTCCGGATTCTTCCACGCCTCTGGTTTCCCGCATACAGCACGTCGCGGTCGATTCGGAGAACCGGATCTGGATGCAGATCCGGGAGGATCTGGGGGGCAGCAATTTGCGTATGCGCTACCTCACCCGCTTCGATCCTGTAGCCGGAACCTGGATTGGGCGCCAGTTTGTCAGCAACTACAGCACCAACTGGGTCAGCCCGTATCAAGCGCTCACTGAGTGGCTGGGCCCGCCGCAGGATGGCAGGCTGCCGGTTCAGACATTTGAGCGCGCCTCGCCCCAGCTTGGTCACTACGCGGTGGGCGTGGTCGATACGCGGGTGATTGCAACAGGCAACTTGTCCGTGACCGCAAGCCTGGACCCCGGTCCGGCGATGCCCGGCGAAGAGGTGGCATTTCAGGTCAGCGCCCGGTACCTCGGCACAGCAGCACTGAATGCGGTGGCGCTGAACATTGCGTTGCCTTGGAGCAGTGGCGTCAGTGCCCTCGAATGCTCATCCGGCACGGTGGGTCACTTGTGCAGCATCGAACAAAGAGACGGGGATCTGCATGTCACCGCCAACTTCCAGCCGGGTGGGAGGTTGGACGTCAGCGGCAAGGTGAAGGCCTTGGACAGCGACAGTGAACTGCAACGCCTGAACGCCATCGTGCAAGGACCCATCGGCCTGCTGGAGCAGGATTCCAGCGACAACACGATTACGCTGGGAGTGGCACAGAGCCTGTTCCACAACGGCTTTGATTGATTGGGAGCGTCGACAATGACTCCGGCGTTCGCGTCATGCTTGGGTGCGCATGGGTAAAATGGCCGCTGCGCGACGCGCACTGACAGGATTGCCCACGAATGGATGCCTCGCCCCCGCAACTTGAATTCTCCCAACGCGATCGCGTGCTGGTGGTGGCGCCGCATCCGGATGATGAAGTGTTGGCCACGGGTGGCCTGATCCAATGCGTGTTGGCTGCGGGTGCCGCCCTGCGGGTGCTGGTGGCGACCGATGGCGACAACAATCCCTGGCCGCAGCGTTGGGCAGAAAAGCGCTGGCACGTGGATGTCAAAGCGCGCAGGCGATGGGGTGAGCGCAGACGCACGGAAGCAGCGGCGGCCTTGGCCGCGTTGGGCGTTGCCGAGCAGGATGTGTGTTTCCTTGGCTGGCCGGATCAGGGGACCACGGCCTTGCTGCTCAAGGACGCCGAGGCCGAGACGCACCTTGCTGGCGAGATTGCCGCATTCCGGCCGACCCGCATTGCGGCGCCGGTGCTTGATGACACGCATCCGGATCACAGCGGTTTGCGTGTGCTGCTGGAACTTGCGCAGGCGAGGGTCTCGGGTCTGGATTGCCAGTGGCTCGGATTTCGCGTGCATGGACTGAAAAGCGATCTGCTTGCCAGTCCCTTGGCGCTGTCGGAAACGCAGCGCATCGTCAAGTGCGATGCCATTCTGGAGCACCGCAGCCAGATGATCCTGAGTCGTCGGCGCATGTTGGACTTGGCCATGCGCGAAGAAGTTTTTCGCATCGAATCGACACGCGACATGGAATCACGGCGTGACCTGCAATGGGTCATGCCCATGCCGGGTTTGCGCAGATTCTGGACCAGGCATGTACTGGCACTGGTCGCCAGGATCGAGAATGAGGTGGTTCGCATCACTCGTCCGCTGCCACGAAGCGGACGCAGCCTTGAATTGGCGACAAGTCTGCGTGACGGGCAACGGGTGACCCTGCATGTCAAACGGGTGGCGGATCGGCTCGAGATCGGACTTTCCAGCGACACTCCGATGCAGCAGGCATACGCCAAGATTGAACGCCTGGGCGAGCGCGTATTCATCCACGATCAACACGGCTGGATGGATGTACTCGCAGCGACCGCAGCCGAAGACGCCCAAGCGGGCTGATATCCGCAGCAACGACAATCTGAACAACTCGCGTTTCCGTCGCCCCGGCGGACGCCGGGGTCCAATTCGACCTGGGCAGTATGAAGTGAGCCAGGGCGGATTCCGGTGTGCGCCGGAATGACGAGCAGAATCGCGGATTCCCCGGTCTGCACCGGCTTGGGCAATGGTCGGCCCTGAATTATCATATGTGCCGTTCCTGGGGATTTTCCATGTCTGCAACCTCCACATCCATGCGTTTTGGCGCATTGAGCGGTTTCGGCTGGCGCGTGCTGAATACGTTGCAGTTGCTGTTCACCATTGGGTGGACGACGGTTCTGTTGCCGTTTGCCTTGCTGTTGCTGCTGCTTTGTGGCGGGCGTCGCCATTGGCCGCTGCGCATGGCTTCGCGCATCTGGGCACCGGGCTTGCTGCGGGGTGCCGGAGCACGCTTGCAGATCGAAGGATTCGATACGGTGGATTTCTCCAAACCCTGCATCGTGGTGGCCAACCACCAGTCCATGATCGACGTCTGCGTGCTGTTTCGCGCCTTGCCGGTTCCCCTGTGCTTCGTGATGAAGGATGAACTGGCCAAGGTGCCGGTGGTGGGCACCTATGCGCGGGCCATGGGCATGGTGTTCATCGAACGCGGCGCGGCACGCGAAGCGACCCGGCGCATGAGGCGCGCCAGCGCCCTGTTTGCAGCAGGTCTGAGCGTGTGCGGTTTCCCGGAAGGAACCCGCAGCAGACATGGTGAAGTGGGCCAGTTCAAGGGCGGCATCTTCAAGTTCGCCATCGAAAACGGTATGCCCATCCTGCCGGTAGCCATCCAGGGCAGCGGCACGGTGCTTCCGGCCAACGGCTTTCGCGTGCGCCCGGGGCGCATCCGCATTCGCGCGGGACAGTTGATCTACACCGCAGGTCTTGGGCCATCGGATCGCTCGGCCCTGGCCACGCGCAGCCGCGAGGCCGTGGTATCCCTGTTGGAGCGCGCTGCTGCCTGAACCCTGTGCAGCGGAACGACAAAGGCCACCGCGAGGGTGGCCTTTGCATGAAAAGGATTGGTCGGGGAGACAGGATTCGAACCTACGACCTCTACGTCCCGAACGTAGCGCTCTACCAGACTGAGCTACACCCCGATACTGCCCGCATTTCGGCGGGTCGCGAATAATAGCCGCGGCGCTGGTGCGGTGCAACGCCTGATCGAGTCAATTGGGGCGTTCTGATAACCTAGGCGGCCCGTTGCGACGCACGCAAGCACGCGGCGGAAGCCGTTTTCCCCGAGGATTTCCATGGCCCTGACCCCCGCCCGCACCATGCCCGGCGTACTGGAGCTGTTGCCGCTCGACCAGATCGCCTTCCAGGGCATGCTCGATACGATCCGTCGCAATTACGAGCGCTTCGGCTTTCTGCCCGTTGAAACGCCGGTGATGGAATTCACCGATGTCTTGCTGACCAAGTCGGGCGGCGAAACCGAGCGTCAGGTCTATTTCGTGCAGTCCACCGGCTCCATGGAGCAGGGCGGCAAGCCGGATCTGGCCCTGAGATTCGATCTGACCGTGCCTTTGGCGCGTTACGTTGCCGAACACGAGCACGATCTCAATTTCCCCTTCCGACGCTACCAGATCCAGCGCGTGTATCGCGGCGAACGGGCGCAACGCGGGCGCTTCCGCGAGTTCTATCAGTGCGATATCGACGTGATCGGCAAGGATTTCCTGTCGGTGCGCTACGACGCCGAGATTCCCGCCATCATCCATGCCGTGTTCAGCGACCTGGCCATCGGTCCGTTCACCATCCAGCTCAACAACCGCCGCCTCATGCGTGGCTGGTTCGAGGGGCTGGGCATTGCCGATGGCGAAATGCAGATGGCGGTGCTGCGCGAGGTCGACAAGCTCGACAAGCGCGGCATGGATGCGGTGCGCGCCACCTTGTGCGCGGAACCGTTTTCCCTGGATGCGACCATGGTGGATCGCATTCTCGAGTTCGTGCAGTTGCGTTCAACCTCGCTGGCCGATGCGTTGGCCAAGCTCGATGCCTTGGGCAGCGGAGGCGAGGTATTCGAACAGGGTCGCTCGGAATTGCGCGAGGTGTTGACGACCATCAAGGCACTCGGTGTGCCGGAGTCTGACTTCGCCCTCAATCTTTCCATAGCGCGCGGCCTCGACTACTACACCGGCACGGTCTACGAAACCACGCTCAACGAGCATCCGCAGATTGGTTCGATCTGTTCCGGCGGCCGCTACGAGAATCTGGCCGGCAACTACACGAAGTCGAGCTTGCCGGGTGTCGGCATCTCCATCGGAGCGACGCGCCTGTTCTGGCAGTTGCGTGAAGCCGGTTTGATTGGCAAGGCAAGCAGTTCGGTTGATGTGCTGGTGACGCAAATGGATGCGGGGCAGTTTCCGGCCTATCTCGCGCTGGCGGCCGAATTGCGCGCGGCCGGCATCAATACCGAGGTGGTCATGGAGGCGTCCAAGCTCGGCAAGCAGTTCAAGTACGCGGATCGCGCCGGCATCCGTTTCGTGCTGGTGCTGGGTGAGAATGAACTGGCCAAGTCCACGGTTATGCTCAAGGACCTGCGTGCCGAAGAACAGATTGAAGTGGCGCGGACAGACCTGGTGGCGACGCTCAAGTCCAGGATCTCGCAAGCAGGCAGTTCGGGAGCAAACCCATGACCATCATGCTGGATGGAACCTCGCTGACTCGCCAGCAAGTGTGGGCGATTGCGCGCAATGGTGAGGGTGTCGCGCTGTCGGCAGCGGCACTGGCGCGCGTCAAGCGCGCAGCAGACTTTCTTGCAGCAAAAGTCGCCGGCGGCGAACCGGTGTACGGAATCACCACCGGTTTTGGCAGCAATGCCGACAAATTGCTCGGCACCCAGCGCGTACGCGATGCATTGCCGGGCGGCAATCCCGAACAGAACCAGGGCAGCCTGCTTGAGGAGTTGCAGAACAACCTGCTGATCACACATGCCGTGTGCGTGGGCGAGCCACTGTCCATCGAAGTGGTGCGGGCCATGCTCGCCATCCGCATCAACACCCTGTTGCGTGGGCATTCGGGCATTCGCGTCAGCACACTGGAAGCGCTGACAGCCTTGCTCAACAAGGACGTGATTCCGCTGATTCCAGGCAAGGGTTCGGTCGGCGCGAGTGGTGACCTGGCGCCGTTGTCGCACCTTGCCATTGTCCTGCTCGGCCGGGGTGAGGCATTCCACAAGGGCGAGCGCATCAGCGGCGCGGCTGCGCTTGCGCGCATCGGCATTGAGCCTGTGCGCCTGTCCCTGAAGGAAGGCCTGGCCCTCAACAACGGTACGGCGCAGATGCTGGCGAGCGCCGTGCTGGCTCTTTCGCGCGTGGAAAGCCTTTTGGCGACGGCGGACCTGGCTGCGGCCATGAGCCTCGATGCGTTCGCCGGGCGCAGCGGAGCGCTGCGTGCCGAAGTGCATGCGCTGCGTCCGCATCCGGGCCAGGTGGAAACCGCAAGCAATATCCGGCAATTGCTGGAAGGCTCGAATCTGATCGATATTCCCTACCATCTGGTCCCGCGCTTCCGTACCTGGAATGCCGCGTCGTGGAGCGATCCAAGCGACCAGCAACGCCGCTTCGATATCGGCTGGGACTACGTGCCGCTTGCGCAGCGCCACGGTCGCGAGGCGTTCTACCAGCGTTTCCTGCCATTCAAGGGCGGCAAGAAGCATCAGCCGCAGGATGCCTATTGCCTGCGTTGCATGCCGCAGGTGCACGGTGCCGTTCGTGATGCGTGGATGCAGGCCTGCCGGGTCATCGATGTAGAGTTGAATGCGGTCACCGACAATCCGCTGGTGTTTCCCGATGCCAAGAATCCGCGACACATCGAAGACCAGGTAATCTCGGCCGGGCATTTCCACGGCATGCCGCTGGCGCTGGCCATGAGCTATCTCAAGGCCGCAATTCCCGTGCTCGCATCGATTTCCGAGCGGCGCCTCAACAAGCTGGTGGACCCTGCAAACAACGATGGATTGCCGGCATTCCTGATCGGCAACGAGGACGGCACGGATTCCGGATTCATGATCGTGCAGTACACCGCGGCGGCGCTGGTCAATGACCTGGCCACGCGCGCGCATCCGGCCTCGGTGTATTCGATTCCGACCAGCGCCAATGCCGAAGACCATGTTTCCATGGGCACCAATGAGGCCCGCCACGTGCTGGAGATGACCGAGGATCTCGGCCACGTGCTGGCGCTTGAGCTGTACACTGCGGCGCAAGCGCTGGAATACCGCCAGGATATGTTGAACGCGGCACGGGCGCTGGCTGAGCGTGGTGACTTGAAAGCATTTGCTGCGAAGATCGGCGGTGCGCCGCGCGAAGACCAGCCGGAATGGGCTGCGTTCGAGAAGGACGTGCGCAGCCTGATGGAGGCTCTGTGCAAGGCGGATGGTTTCCACGCCGGCAGTGCGGTGCAGAAAGCGCACGCACAGATCCGCCAGCACATTGATTTCATGCGTCGCGATCGGGCCATGGACGATGATGTGCAGAAAATCTGCCGTCTGATCGCCAGCGATGCACTGCTTGGAAACGCGCGATGAGCGAGTGGGTGCGCATCTGCCACACGGCAGAACTCTTGCCCGGCGAGGTGCAGACCGGCTACGACGGTGACACGCCGATTGCGGTGTTCAATGTCGATGGCGAGTTGTACGCGCTGGAGGATATCTGCACGCACGATGGTGCCGAGCTGACCGGCGGACCGATCCATGGCTACGAGGTGGAATGTCCGCGCCATGGTTCGCGTTTCGACGTGCGTACCGGCGAGGCCCTGTGTCCACCTGCTTATCTGCCCACGGCGAAATTCCCGGTCAAGGTCGAGGATGGCTGGGTCTACTCGCGCGACGACCGTTGATCGGCTTGCGGTGCCGCGCGCCTCAAGCCGCCATGGATTGCGTGAACTTGACCAGGATCAGTTCGCCGCTGCCCTCGATCACCACGCGCTCACGCGCTTTTGCAGAAAGCAGCACGGTATCTCCGCCACCCGCCGAAAGCTGCTGATCTCCCGCACGGAAACTTCCACTGCCACCGAACAGGTGGATCAGCCACGACTCCGCGGGCTCGACAAACACCATCATGGTGCCAATCAGTGGCCGGGCGTGCACCTCTGCATGCGTTGAGTTTCGATCGGCCATGACATTGAAATCGCGGGTGGCATCAGCCAGCAGGCGACACATGACGCGATCCTCTCCGGCAAAGTGGATGTGCTGGAACCGGTGCTCCATGCGGATGGCCGGGGCATCGTTGATGTCCAGTTCCATGCCGGAGCCGGACAGCAACAGCAGGTCACGCTCGATGCCGGGAAAGCTGGAGAACGGACCGTCCTTTTCGATTTCGGCGATGCTTGCGCGCCAGCGGAATCCGCTGGGTGAATCGGCGTCTTTGGCGCTGGCGATCTCGGTCGTCCAGCCGCCGTCGTTCTTCCAGCGTGCGCGCGCGTAATCGTGCGGTCGAAGGAGTTGCATCGCGACCATCGGGGCTTCAGTTCGAGCGATCCGGGTTGTGATAGGTGTAGACGAGGGTTGCGCTGCCGAGGAAATCGATGGTCGTCGATTGGCGGCCTCCAAGCCTGCGCGCAACGCGCTCCGACTCGGAATTTTCGGCGCGAATGAGACTGATCGCACGTTCCGCGCCCAGTTTCTGGAAGGCAAAATCGAGGCTGGCCTGCGCGCCTTCCGTTGCATAGCCCTTGTGGCGGAAGTCCGGACGCAGCATCCAGCCCACTTCGAGATCGGGCCAGCCTTCCGGATTCATCAATCCGATGCGGCCAATGAACTCGCCACTGTCCTTGAGTTCCACCGCCCACATGCCATAGCCGCGCAAGGCCCAATGGCCGATCAGCATGGCCATCGAGCGCCACGCATTCATGCGGTCCAGCGGCTGGCCGTCGCCGACAAAGCGCGTACTGGCGGGATCGGCGAGCATCGCCGAATACTGCTCGAAATGGCGTTCCGAGAGCGCGGTCAGGCGCAATCGTTCGGTTTCGATCACGGGGATGTCAAACATGGCGGGGTTCAGGCCAGGAGTTCCAGCAATGCCTGCGAGGACATTCTGAGACTCTCGTTCCAGTTGTATCCGACGATGCGCTTGCCGCTTTGCGCATCGCGGAAGTCTTCCTCCTGCCCAGGGGCGAGCAGGTGGCGGTAGTCGACAGTGATTTCTGTGCCGGCAGGCAGGGGAGCCGATGCAAAGATGAAGCCAAGGTGCCACAGGCCGGTCGGCACGAAGGAGTGATTGACGAAGCACTCGTCAGGCCAGTCGTCGCTGATGGTGTAGCGGTTCTCGAACCAGCGCACGGTGGCCGGGAGCAGTTCGCTCGCATTCGGCAGGGCGTTGACTTCCTCGAAACTCCAGGTGCGCGGAATCGCATCGGGAGCGATCAACACAGTGCCCCTGGGCACCGGGTCGTCTATGAACACGCCTTTGCCTGCGCCTGGAATTGCAGACGCGCCGATGTGATAGCGGGGAAGGATCATGGTCGCACCAACGAGGGGCGCGAAGTCTAGCACGCGGGGGCTGGGTAGCCGATTCAGGCGGGAAGGCACCCACGAATCGAGCCTGGGTTCGCTCGGCCGCTGGGCAGCGGCAATCCGGCGCAGGCGGCTGCCTGCGCCGGTCATGCGAAATCAATCAACTTGCCGGGGCCGCCTTGGCCTTGGCCTTGCCACCGACCACGATGCTGTCGCGGTTCTTTTCCACCAAAGCCTGGCCGATGCCCTTCACTTCGGCCAACTGATCGGCATTGCTGAAAGGTCCGTGTTCATTGCGATAGGCAACGATGGCCTGCGCCTTGCTCAAGCCAATGCCATTGAGGCCGTCGGCGAGGGTCTGGGCGTCGGCGCTGTTGATGTCGACCGGGCTGGCGGCGAAGGCCGGCGCAAACAGGGCGAGGGAGAGAACCAGGCTGCCGAGAATGGTGCGGATGTTCATGACAATACTCCTTGGTGATGGATGGGACCGGGTCCCTTTGTCCCCGGTGTGCAAAGTCTGGATGGCGACCGTTTCCCGCGACATGGCAATCCTTTGCGGCCCGATGTAAGTGTGATGCGGCAGCGGATGTCGGCTTTTTCCTACAAGGGGCCGTCGCGAAAGGGTTAGACTGGCTGGACTACGCACACTTTCCGGCATGCCATAGCGAGGCCATCATGGATAAAGGCGCCATCAGCGATTTCATCGGCGGACTCTGGGACAGCCAGATCGTTCCGCAACTGGTCGATTACATACGCATCCCGAACAAGTCACCGATGTTCGATGCGAAATGGGCCGAACACGGCTATATGGACCAGGCTGTCGACCTGATGCAGCGCTGGGCGCGCGCGCAACCGATTCCCGGCATGCAACTGGAGGTGGTCCGGCTGGACGGTCGTACGCCACTCATCTTCATTGAAATCCCGGGAACCGGCGATGACTGCGTGCTGCTTTATGGTCACCTCGACAAGCAGCCCGAGATGACCGGATGGGCTGAACACCTCGGCCCGTGGAAACCGGTCATCGAAGGCGACAAATTGTTTGGACGCGGCGGTGCCGATGACGGTTATGCGATCTTCGGATCACTGGCCGCGATCCTGGCCTTGCAGGCACAGAAGATTCCACACGCTCGCTGCGTGGTGATGATCGAAGCCTGCGAGGAATCCGGCAGCTACGATCTTCCGTACTACGTGGATCACCTGGCCAGCCGCATCGGCAAACCGTCCCTGATCGTCTGCCTGGATTCCGGTTGCGGCAACTACGATCAGATGTGGCTGACAACCTCCCTGCGTGGCCTGACCGGCGGCAACCTGACCGTCACCGTGCTGGACGAAGGCGTGCATTCCGGTGATGCCTCCGGCGTGGTGCCTTCGAGCTTCCGCATCCTGCGCCAGATACTTTCGCGGCTGGAAGACGAGAACACCGGGCACATCAAGCCCGCATCCCTGCACATGGAAATTCCGGCGCAGCGACGCGAACAGGCCCGGCGATCCGCCGAAGTGCTGGGCGATGCCATCTATTCGAAATTTCCCTTGCATCAGTGCATGCAGCCGGTCGGCACCGATCTTGGCGAGCTTGTGCTCAACCGCACCTGGCGCCCGGCGCTGTCGATCACCGGGGTTGGCGGCTTGCCGTCGCTGGACTCCGCCGGCAACGTGTTGCGGCCCTTCAGCGCGGTCAAGCTGAGCTTGCGCTTGCCGCCTACTGCCAATGCGCCCAAGTGCGGAGAGTTCCTCAAGCAACTGCTGGAGGCTGATCCTCCGTATGGCGCCTCGGTGAAATTCGACCTGGAAAAAGCCGGCAGCGGTTGGGATGCGCCGGCGCTGGCGCCGTGGCTGGAAAAGTCGGTGGACGAGGCGTCGCGAACCTTCTTCGGCCCACCGCCGGCGTACATGGGCGAAGGCGGATCGATTCCGTTCATGGGCATGCTTGGCGAGAAATTCCCGGGTGCGCAGTTCCTGATCACCGGCGTACTCGGTCCGCATTCCAATGCGCACGGGCCCAACGAGTTCCTGCACATCCCCACCGGCAAGCGGGTCAGTGCCTGCGTGGCCAAGGTGGTTGCCGATCATTACCAGGCCGGTCTGGCCGGGTTGACCCGCGGTGTTGCCGCTACCGACGCGCACACGCACAAGGGCGAAGACGGCTGTTGCTGAAGCGACATCTGTTTGGGCTGCCGCAGAATGGCTGCGGGTCTATGGGCTGTTGCAAATCGTTGGCGAGGGGCAGCCAGTGCAAGGCAAATGCAGGCGAAAAAGTGCAGTTTACGGTGGTGTAAATGAGCATTTTGAGCCTGCTTTTATGGAAACTCTAATTTTGCTCGTCATCCCGGAATCGCGAAGCGATATCCGGACCTGCGAAGGCATGGATGCCGAAGCGGAACGCCGCAGGCGGCCCGGAGGGCGAACGCCGGGAGGCGTGAGTCATCCAGTGCCTTTGCATTTCAACGAGTTGTGAAAAAGTCACTGGGTTGACTCGCCGCTCCTGCGGCTCGCCCATTGGGTCATCGGCTATGCCGATGTTCGCTCCGGCTTCCTGCCTGCGCAGTCCGCCTTCGCGGGAACGACAAAGATTGGGACTAATCAGAGTTTCCTTAACGCAGCAATGGCAACGCAGGCAGTTTTACGGCAGGCCATCAGCGACTGGCTGGAATGCGGATGGGCCGCTCGCGCGGGCAGGACATGCGTATGCCGCGCCCGCAACTGCGAGGATTCAACTCCTTGTCGACACAGATGCGCACCTCGGACAAGTCGCGACCGTCGCAGCTGACCCCCAGCATGTCTTCCTTCATGCCGGGGTTAGCTTCAACAAATGCGGAGCGAACCTGGTTGGCCGTCATCGGAGCCGGTCGAGCACCTGCGACCAGGGTGGGCGGAATGTTGATGCTGGAAAAGGCACGGTCGGCCAATTCGAAATAGTCACCCGCATCAAGACCCGAGCAGCTGCCGTGGGCACGCCATTCGTGCTCGATCAGGTTTCGGCTCGGCATGAAGGACAGCGCGCGATTGCGGGTGAGGTGGTCGGGACCCTTGCCGGCTGCGCAATGCTGCGGGCCACCACCGCGCTCATGTTGCGGCCAGAGCCCGTGCAGGATGAATCCGTAGCCACGCCGACCGCACTGTTCGTGGTCTCCCGGATTGTCCTCACACCAGGTCGGCGACCAGGACAGGGCAATCAGGTAGTAATCGAACTCGGGTTTGAGCGGATTGGACTCGGGTGAGGCGACCTCGGTTCGTGGTGTCGGACGCTGCATCCACTCGACCAGGGTGGCGGCTCCAAGCAGGGCTACCGTGATCAGCAGGATCCGCCATTGGCGTTTGTTCAGCATGGGAATGGGGAGTGGGGATTAGCGAATAGGGAATGGGGAATGGGGAATTCTCGCGCAGGAGGCCACGAATTTCCCTCTCCCGCTGGCGGGAGACGGTCAGGGTGAGGGGGGTGCAACACGCAAGTGAAAGGATTCAAGCAAGCGCAGACTCCACCCTCACCCGCCGCTGCGCGTCGGCCTCTCCCGACAGCGGGCGAGGCTAGAAGGCATGGATCCCCGATCCATCAAACGCCAGACAATCCCGGCATTCAACAGCCGTACGGCTGGTCACCTGTCTGCCGCGACAAAG
>SHNG01000035.1 GCA_004295005.1 Gammaproteobacteria bacterium | reverse complement strand
AGCAGTGGTCGCCTGTTGCGGGCCGAGTCGCACACATCCGATCGCAGCGCGGGCGAGATGCTCGGCCAACGCGTTGCACACATGCTGCTGGAGCAGGGCGCCGGGGAAATGCTGGGCAACTGAAGACCGTTGCCTTGCCCGTGAAGCGGGGGTCGCTTGAAGACCCCCGTTTGCTTGTCGCAATGACCCAGGATCAGCGCTGTGCTGATCCTGCAAGGCTTCAGAACTTGAACACCAGATTGGTGGTGAGCAGGGTGTCGGTCTTCTTGGTGCCCGGCGTCACGTCGGAGTTGTGGCGCACCTGATAGCCGACCTTGAGTGCGAGACGGTCGTTCATGCTCACCGCCAGGCCGGTATCGTTCTGCAGGAACGTGTTGTTGGAGCCGGCTTCGACCAGGGTGGTGTTCTCGAACGCAGTGGTGTCAGTGAACTTGTGCTTGTACGCGATCAAGCCACGAGCCACGACCTTGCCTTCGACATCCGGATCGACAATCGTGGTGACCGGAGGGTCGCCGGCAGTCACCGCTAATGCGCGCGGGTCGGCACGGCGATAGCCGGGTCCAACTTCGGCGGAGAACTCGGTCTGCTGGTTCTTGATGAAGGTATAGCCGTAGCCGATGGAGACGATCCACTGGTAGTCAAACGGCGAGAAATCATCGTTTTCATAGCGCGCGGCACCGACCAGATAACTGCGCTCGTCGAACTTGTAAGCCGATGATGCGCCCCCTTCGAAGCGGTTGGCGGTGAGGTCATACACGCCATTGGCTTCACCCTTGCTGCGCAGCGCCTTGAGGAAGAAGTTGTGCTTCCACAGGGCGTCTTCCTTGGTGAAATCGAGCTTGGCGTTGAGATTCTGCGACTTGGAATTGCCGGTGGTCAGGGCAAGTCCGAGTTCGCCGCTGCCGGTCCATGCGCCATCCTGGGCCTGGGCGGTGAACGGCACGGCAGCAAGCAGAGCGCTCGCGAGGAGAGCTTTTTTCATGTGGAGTTCCTTGAGGCATTGAAAGAAAGAAATGCCGATGCGCAAGCAGCGCAGCGGTACAGCGGCGCAAATGCTAGCGATCAGGATTGAACGCGGTATGAATGCGCATCGCGCGTTTGACAGTTGTTTACCCGCGCGATCACGCGCTGCGGGCGCCGTAGAACAGCATCACGGCGTGTTTTGCCTCGGCAAAAAACAGCCAGCGTTCAACGAAGATTCCGCCCATGCCGATGAGCACGGCAAACCAGGATGCCCACGCACTGGCGGATGGCAGCACCAGCGCGAGTGCGGCCAACAGTGCGGGCAAGCTGAATCCGCATGCAAGCACGAGGGCGCGCAATTTGCGGGCGTGCTTGCGGGCAATGCGAAAGCCCATTTCGTGGGTCAGGTAGTTCTCTTCGGTGTGCGGCTGCTCGACGCTTCGCACATTGCCAAGCGCGCCCAAGCCTGTCGCATCCGGCGCTTGAGGCGCGGGTTTGTCGAGGAACTGCCAATAGGCCAGCTTGAGCAGGCCGCCAGCGACTGCCGCTGAGCAGATCCCGATCAGCAACGAGGGCGGGGCGAGTGAGGCTTGCGTCACGCCGCTCAGCAGCCAGGCCCACAGTGCACCGCTGTAGGTGCCGAGCAAGAGGTAGCCAGGCACGACAAAGCGGTTGTGCCAGGCGCGGATCGGCTTCAGGCAGGCGTAGATGTTGGCCGTGCAGAACAGGGTGATGATCGCCATCAACGCGAGAACCGCTCCTGCGCCGCGGCTGCCGGCCATGCGCAGCAGCCAATTCGTGCTGTTGGCATGGATGGCATCAGCGCTTGTCCAACTGCCCAGGATGCAGGCCAGCAGCATGGTACCGGCGGGAAGGTAACAGAGCAGGGCAGCAACACCTTCGCGAGACAGCCAGGAGCTGCGCCATTGTGAAAGCGCGCGCCAGGCCCGTTGAGGTTGGCCGAGGTGGGCGAGCGAAGAAACGAGTCCTGCGCTGACCAGCAGGAAACCGGCACACAGGGCGGCGCAGACGAGATCATTCGCGGCCCACGCGTTGCGATCCTCTGCAAGCCGTGGCGCAAGCAGGATCAGCCATCCGGCGAGGATCCAAAGGCCATAACCGGCACCGGAAGCCACCGTGAAGAAAATGATCGAGAAGGTCGGTCTCATGGGGGATGCCAGAATCAGCGCGACAGCACGCGATCAATCCAGCGCAGCAGCGGCGGCATCGGCGTTTCATCGGAGGGCTCGGGATGAATCGTCGGCTTGAGCTGTGAGGCGTCGCGTCGCGGGCGTGGTGGCAGGTAGCGATTGACGGGTTGGTAGCCGAGTTCCGGCATCAAGGCGTAGCCGCCGCGTTCGGCGACCAGTTTCGAGACATCGGAGTTTTCATCGCCCAGGTCGCCAAAGTGCCTGGCGCGGGTCGGACAGGCCTTGACGCAGGCGGGTTGTCGATCGTGCGGTTCCAGTGTCTCGTTGTAGATGCGGTCAACGCACAAGGTGCACTTCTGCATCACCCCGCGTTTGGCGCTGAACTCGCGCGCACCGTAAGGGCAGGCCCAGGCACACAACTGGCATCCGATGCACTTGTCCTCATCCACCAACACGATGCCGTCCTCGGCACGCTTGTAGCTGGCGCCGGTCGGGCACACGGTGACGCAGGCCGGCGTCTCGCAATGCAGGCACGAGCGCGGGAAGTGGACGCTCTGCGTTGCAGCGGGAATGGGGAGTGGTGAATGGGGAATGGAAGAAGCGCAGGGTGATTTGCGCGCTGCTCCCGCTTTCTCGATTCCCGATTCCCTATTCCCGATTCCCGAAATTTCATACGTATGCACCCGGTTGAACCAGACGCCGTGCGGTTCCGCGCCGTACGGATCGGCGTCAGGCAAGGGGCCGAACGCTCCGCCATCGTTCCATTCCTTGCAGGCCACCGCGCAGGCGTGGCAGCCCACGCAGATGTCGAGGTCGATGACGAGGCCGAGCTTGCGCGTCGATGGTGCGGGGAGACTGGTCATGGGTTGAGCGGCCAGAACAGGGGAATCAGGTACATCGAGATGGCACAGAAGATCGCGATCAGCGGAATGCCGACTTTCATGAAGTCCATGAAGCGATAGCCGCCCGCGTAATAGACCATGGTGTTGGTTGGGTAGCCAACCGGCGTTGCAAACGAGGTGGCGGCGGCAAATGCAACGGCGACCACGAAAGGCCGCGGATCGGCGCCCACCGTGTGCGCCACGGTGACGGCAATGCCGATCATCAACACCACCGACGGATTGTGTCCCATCAACTCGGTGAGCAATGCGGTGAGCAGGTACACCAGCAAGAGGGCAGCCAGCGGTCCGTGGTCCCCGACCAAGCCGATGCCGGCCTGCACGAGGGTGTGCGAAAGGCCACTGGTCTCGATGGCGGTACCCAGCGGCAGGATGGCGGCCAGCAGGACGATGATCTTCCAGTCGATGCCCTGGTACAGATCCTTGCGCCCGTAGCAGC
Source organism: Gammaproteobacteria bacterium (assembly GCA_004295005.1). Taxonomy (GTDB): domain Bacteria; phylum Pseudomonadota; class Gammaproteobacteria; order Xanthomonadales; family Rhodanobacteraceae; genus Dokdonella. The sequence continues at coordinate 17,359 of SHNG01000035.1, read as the reverse complement.
CGGCGACCGCCATGGCCACGGCGCCTGAAATGGCAGCAATCGGAATCGGCAGCCAGTGCAGGCCCGACACCAGCACCACGCTCACCATGATCAGCACCGCAGCCAGCGCACGAGCAGACGTGCGCCGCGTGTCTTCGCGCTCGCTGAGCACCACGAAGCGCTCGTCGCCGCGCAGGGCCGTGGCCACTTCATCGTTGACCAGCAACAGCAACACGTCTCCGGCGGCCAGCCGCACGTCCTTGAGCTTGTCGCGCAGGATGCGCCCACGTTGGTGCACGGCCAGCGCAATCGCATCCATGTTGCGCTTGAAGTCGAGTTCTTCCAGCGTGTTGCCTTCAACCGTGCTGGCCGGTTTGACCATGACCTCGACCAGCACGCGGGCACTGCGCCGGTCATTGCCGAAACGATGTTCCGGATCGAGCTCGAGATCGGCGCGCTTGCGGAATTGCTCGATCTTTTCCCAATCGCCGCGGACCAGCAACACGTCATGCGCTTCCAGGCGCTGTGATCGTGGCGACCACAGATGGCGATCACCGCGCAGCAGTTCCAGCGCGTAGATGCCGTACTTTTCGCCCAGCTTCGCCTCGGCAATGGTTTGCCCGACCAGAGGCGATGAGGCATTGAGCTTGAGCTCGGTGACGAACTTGCCGATCTCGTTCTGCGTGGTGGCGACGGTGGTGGTTCCCCGCGGCAGCAGCCAGCGCCCGACCAGCATCAGGTAGGTGATGCCGACCACGGCCAGCAGCGCGCCCAGGCGGGTGAACTCGAACACCCCGAATCCGGCCAGGCCGTGTTGCTGGGCGAGACTGTCGGTGAGCAGGTTGGACGACGTGCCGATCAGGGTGCACACCCCGCCCATTTGCGCGGCATAGGCCATCGGCAACAATACGCGCGCGGGCGAAGTGCCGGTGTTCGCGCACACGCGCAAGGCCAGCGGCAAGAAAGTTGCCACCAGCGCAATGTTCTTGACGAAGGCACCCATCGGGGCAATCGCCAGCATCAGCGCAAGGGTCAGCAACCACGGCTTGCGGATGCGCGAAAGCAGGCGTGCCAGCGGCTCCAGTGCACCGGATCGCTCGATGCCGAGGCTGAGCGCGAACATGGCGGCAACCGTAACCGTGGCTTCGTTGCTGAATCCTGCCAGCGCCTGTGCCGGCGTGATGAGATCGAGCACGACCAGCAACACGACCACGATCAGCGCGACGATGTCGATGCGCACCTTCTCGCTGGCAAACAGCACAATCGCGCACAGCACGATGCCCAGGGTCAGCCACTGCGGTGTGCTCATTGCACCGCGTCCTTGGTACCGGGCTCGATGCGATGACCCGGCACACGCGGCTCCGGATCGGATTCGATGCGCACGCGCAAGTCGAACCAGGCGGCCTGTCCGGTCACCGGATCGGCATTGGCGTAGCGATGCGCATGATCCGTGGTCGGCAAAAGCTCGCTGATCAGGTGATTGAGCAGGAATCCATCGCGTGACTCGGGTGCATCGCCGCTCAGTTTCCATGCGCCCTTGCGCTTGCCAATCGCATTCCAAGTCCACACGGTTCCGGGGGCCGTGGCCGAATGCAACTTGGCCTGCACGCGAATGCGGGCGAGTGGCGAAACCACCCAGATCCAGTCCTCATCGGCAATGCCGTGGCGACTGGCGATCCGTGGATGCAGGTAGAGGACGTTGCGAGCAGCGATCTGGCGCAACCAGGCGTTCTGCGAGCCCCAGCTGTGATACATGAACATCGGGCGCTGGGTGATTGCCGAAAGCGGATAGGTACGGTGCTCCTCACTCGTCTCCTGCAGTGACGCAAACCAGAATGGCAAAGGATCGAAGTAACGCGCAACGCGGGCGCGCTCACGCTCGGGTGGCTGCGTCTTGCCGTGGCCCTGAGCGGCCAGGCGGAAGCGCTGCAGTGTTTCGCAATACAACTGCATGACCATCGCATCGGTGGAACCGACAAAGCCCAGCGTTTTGGCCCATTCCAGATAATCGCGGTTGGCCATCTTGTAGTAGCGCCCGGCATCGGGAACCTTGGCTTCCCACACGCAACCATGCTCGATGTAGCGCGCCATTTGCCCGGGGTTGGGCTCACCGAATCCCTGCTTGCTGCCGTCGCTTCCGCGCCAGCCAGCGAGCATGCCGACACCCGGTGCGCGTTCGTGTTCAACCATGTACTGGGCAAAACCGCGTGGATAACGCGGGCTGCCATCGGTATTGACGAGACCGGGCAAACCAAGGCGCGTACCGATGTCGATCAGTACATCCTGGAATGGCCGCACATCGCGATCCGGCGCAACCACCGGCTGGCGGATGGCGTCAGCCGCGCAATCGGCATCGGAAATCGGCCGGTCCAGCATGCTGATGCAGTCGTGGCGTTCCAGATACGTCGTATCCGGCAGCACCAGATCAGCAAAGGCCACGGTTTCGGAGGCATAGGCGTCGGCATAGATGATGTGCGGGATGCGGTACTCGCCGGTGGCCGCGTCCCGATCACACAGCATGCGCTGGGTCTCGCCCACGTTCATCGACGAGTTCCAGCCCATGTTCGCCATGAACATGAGCAGGGTGTCGATGCGGCAGGGATCGCCAGCCCAGGCATTGCGGATCACCGAATGCATGAGGCCATGCGCGGCGAGCGGAAACTCCCAGGAGTAGGCCTTGTCGAGTCGGCGCGGTGCGCCCGCGGCGTCCACCAGCAAATCATCCGGCGATTGCACATAGCCGAGCGGACCACCATCCAATGCGCCGTTGTCCTTGCGCGACTTGCCGGGGCGATTCGGAGGCGGCGAAGACTTGGGGTAGGGCGGTTGGTAGCGGAAGCTGCCGGGGGCATCGATGGCTCCCAGCAGCATTTGCAGAATGTGCAAGGTGCGACAGGTGTGGAAGCCGTTGGCATGGGCGGAAATACCGCGCATGGCGTGCATGGCAAGCGGACGTGCCTGCATGGTTTCGTGGCGACGGCCAAAGGCATCGGTCCACGGTTGTGCCAGTTCAAAGGCCTGGTCGAAGGCCGCTTCCGCGAGTTCTTGCGCCAGGCGTCGAATGGTCTCGACACCGACTCCGCAGCGTTCGCTGACCGCTTCCGGCGAATATTCATTGGAAAGGAATCGCTCGGCCAGCAAATGGAACGCGGGGACGCCGATGCGACCGTCGGCAAGCCGGTACTCGCCGACCACCAGCGGCTCGATATCGATGGCCTTGGCCTTGACCAGGCGATGGACGCCGGCTCCTGAGGTGCGCGCGGCACACAACGCATCGCCGTCTGCATCGCGCGCAATCAAGCCGTCATCGGCGGCGCCGGCATCGCGAATGACCAGGTGATGTGCATTGGTGTAACGCACCAGATAGTCGAGATCGATGCGGTCCATGCGCAATAGTTCGTGGATGAACGCGCCTGCAAGCAATCCATCAGTGCCCGGATTGATCGGCACCCATTCATCGGCAATCGCGCCGTAGCCGGTACGCACCGGATTGATGGCGACGATCTTCGCGCCGCGTCCCTTGAGCTTGCCCAGACCGAGCTTGATCGGATTGGAATCGTGGTCTTCGGCCACGCCCCACAGCATCAGGTAGCGGGTCAGTTCCCAATCCGGCTCGCCAAATTCCCAGAAGCTGCCGCCGAAGGTGTACATGCCGGCCGCCGCCATGTTGACCGAGCAGAAGCCGCCGTGTGCGGCGTAGTTGATGGTGCCGAATTGCTGCGCCCACCAGCCGGTCAGCGCTTGCGACTGGTCGCGTCCGGTGAAGAAGGCGAGTTCATCGGGATTGCGCTTGCGGATGTCGCCGAGCCACTTCGCGGCGAGGCTCAGCGCCTCCTCCCATTCGATTTCGCGAAACTCCCCGGAGCCGCGCTCGCCAACGCGCAGCAAGGGCTTGCCAAGGCGCGCCGGGGAATAGTGCTGCTTGATGCCGGCCGAGCCTTTCGCGCAGATCACCCCGCGATTGACCGGATGCTGTGGATTGCCGTCGATGTAGCGCACCCGGCCATCCTTGAGGTGCACTCTGATTCCACAGCGGCACGCGCACATGTAGCACGTGGTGGTCTTCACCTCGTCGCCGGTGGGCGTGTTCAGGGCAAGCGAAGCGTGTGGCATGCAGCCAGACCATGCGATCCAGGAACGTCGAATGGTAATGGTTATGCCAGCGTTCGGGGACGCCCGGGTATCGCGTTGAACCGCGGCACCTGCGCAAGCACCTGATTCCCTTGAGCACTGCGAGGTCGTTGGCGACACGGGATTGTGCGTGTGGATATGTCAAACTTGGGCTTGATCGGGCACTTCGGCACGCAGGCCTCATGGATCGCCACGAACGCACCCTCATCCTGCATCGCATTCTCAAGACCGCACGCTACCCGGTCAGCCTCAAGCGTGTGCAGGAAGAATTGCAATGTTCGCGCGCCACCATGTATCGCGACATCGCCTTCCTTCGCGATGCGCTCGGGGCGCCGATAGAAAGCGATCCGGAAAGCGGCGCCATCCACTATGCCAGCGACGAGGCCGAACGTTTCGAGCTGCCGGGTCTGTGGTTGTCCAGCGACGAGATGGCGGCACTGCTGGCCTTGAATGAGCTGCTGGATCGTTCCGATCCTGGGGTGCTGGCGGGAGCGCTGGCGCCTTTCCGCAAGCGCATCGAACACCTGCTCTCGGATCAGGCCAGCGGCCGGGTGCTTCCGGTCGAGCGTATCCGCGTGATTGCCAGCGGCGCACGCAAGCTGGACCAGATTGTTTTCCGCACGGTCAGCGGCGCCTTGCTCAATCGCAAGCGGCTCTCCTTCCACTACCGCGCGCGCACCACCAATGCGCCGACCACGCGTGAAGTCTCGCCGCAGCGCCTGACCCACTACCGCGACAACTGGTATCTGGATGCCTGGGATCACGAGCGCGAGGCCCTGCGCAGTTTTGCACTGGATCGAATGAGTTCGGTGCAGGTCATCGAAAAGCCTGCCGAGGACCGCAACCCGGCCGACCTGGACGCGCATCTGTCCTCAAGCTACGGCATTTTTTCCGGTGCGCCCAAGGCAACCGCGGTGGTGCGCTTCTCGGCGCATGCAGCGCGCTGGGTTGCCGACGAGCACTGGCACTCCCAGCAGCAGGGTCTTTGGTTGGCCGATGGCCGTTACGAGCTCAAGGTGCCCTACAGCAATTCACGCGAGTTGCTGATGGACGTGCTCAAGTACGGCCCCGATGCGGAAGTGGTCTCGCCGGTGTCCTTGCGCGAGGAAATGAAGATCATGCTGCAATTGGCCATCGGCAGTTACAGCAGTGGTGCGGTTCGCTGACCGAATCGCCATGAATCGGGAAGGCTCCAATTCACGCAAATCGATTTCCCTGGTGCTGGGATCCGGCGGCGCGCGCGGCTATGCGCATATCGGCGTAATCGAAGAACTGCTGGCCCAGGGCTACGAGATCCGCTCCATTGCCGGCAGTTCGATGGGCGCGCTGGTCGGTGGCGTTTACGCGGCGGGCAAGCTCGATGAATTCCGCGACTGGACGCTCGGCCTGGCCCGCTTCGATGTGTTCAAGCTGCTCGACATCACCATGCGCGGCGGCGGTTTCATCAAGGGCACGCGGGTCATCAACCGGTTGCGCGAGATGGTCGGCGACATCGACATCGAATCCCTGCCGATCACCTACACCGCGGTGGCGGTGGATCTGGACGCCCATCGCGAAGTGTGGTTCGCACGGGGGTCACTGTTCGAGGCCATCCGCGCCTCGATTTCCATTCCCACCATTTTCCGCCCGCACCATTATCAGGGCCGCTTGCTGGTGGACGGCGGGCTGCTCAATCCGCTGCCGGTTTCGCCAACCCTGCGCGACCTGACCGAAGCCACCATCGCGATTGATGTGAATGGCGTGGATGAGTCGCTGGAGGCATTGCCTGAGCAGAGTCTTGATGAACCGTTGACCCCGAATGCAACGCGTAGGCAACTGCGCAGGCTCGGATCCTGGTTTGCGGGTGGTCGAGGCGGGCAATCGCCGGATCCCGGATTCGTCGAGCTGTTTGCGCGTTCGCTGGATACCGTGCAGGAAACCATCACCCGCCTCAAGCTTGCGGCGCAACCGCCGGATCTGCTGATCTCCATTCCGCGCAACATCGCGACCTTCTACGAATTCCATCGCGCCCGCGAAATCATCGAACTCGGCCGCCAGCGCACGCGCGAGGCCCTGCAGCGCTGGGTGTGAGCAAACGGACGGTTTCATCCTTGCTGCCGTCACACGAAAAATTCGCAAATGCGGGCGTGGCCGGGACTAGAATCTGCGGTCCTTACCCGGCAGGAGGAATGGTCATGAAACGCGCACTTGGTCTTGCACTTGTATTGGGCGCTCTCGGTCAGGCGGGGCTTGTCCACGCCGGAGCCGTGGCTATCCGGACATTTGAACCTGCGATCCCTTCCCATTGGGCAAGCACCGTGAAGGCACCTTTGGTTGCGGGCGCATTCGCGATGAACAGCGCCGCCGACGACTTGAACAAGCAGAAATCCAGCCCGCCCTCCAAGCAGGAGACTGCGCCGCCACCCAAGCAGGATACCAGTCAGGATGCGGACAACGCGGCCAGGGAAAAGGCGCGCGAGCAGGAAAAAAAGGACAAGGAAGATCGCAAGCACTGAGTATCGGTGGAGCACCCGTGCATGGCGCGGGTGCTCGGCTCGGCCTGTATGTCATCACGTGCGTCGGGCTGCCGTGCAGCAGCCTGCTAGACTCTGTCGCAGCCAGTTGTTCCCGGTAGCGACGGAGTCGTGGTGCCGTGAAACCCGTAGCCAAAAGCAGCTCAGCCAGCAATCCGCTTGATGCGGACATGCACTTGCGCCTGGAAGGGATCATCACGCCGATGGCGGCCATGCCCGGTGCCTTGCTGCCCATCCTGCATGCCGTCCAGGATGCGTTCGGACACGTGCCACCGGCTTGCGTCCCCTTGATTGCCAACGCGCTCAACCTGAGCCGGGCAGAAGTGCATGGCGTGATCAGTTTCTATCACGATTTCCGCAGCACGCCGCCCGGGCGCCATGTGCTCAAGCTGTGCCGTGCCGAGGCCTGCCAGGCCAGGGGTGCGCGTGAGCTGGAAGCGCAACTGGTGTCGCGCCTGGGTATCGGCTTTCATGAAACCACGGCGGATGGGTCCATCACCCTGGAACCGGTCTACTGTCTCGGCAACTGCGCCTGCGCACCGACGGCCATGCTGGATGGAACTGTGCACGGACGCCTGAGCACCGAGCGCATGGCGAGCCTGCTCGATTCCTGCGGGGTCAAGAAATGAGTGTGCGCGTTTACGTGCCGCGTGATACCAGCGCCCTGGCCTGTGGTGCGGATGAGGTGGCTGCCGCCATCAACGCGGAAGCCTCGCGCCGAGGCATCACCATCGAGCTTGTGCGCAATGGATCGCGCGGACTGTGCTGGCTGGAACCGTTGGTGGAAGTGGAAACGACCGAGGGTCGAATCGGTTTCGGGCCGGTTTCGGTGGACACCGTGGGCGAACTCTTTGACGCGGGTTTTCCGAATGCCAATTCCCATGCGCTTTCGCTGGGCTTGGTCGAGGATTTGGCTTGGTTGAAGAAGCAGCAACGCGTGTGCTTTTCACGCAATGGCATCATCGACCCGATCAGCCTTGAAGACTTCGAAGCCCATGGTGGTTGGCAAGGTGCGCGCCGTGCCTTGGCCATGAGGCCGCAGGACATTGTTTCCGCCGTGACCGAATCCGGACTGCGCGGACGTGGCGGCGCGGCCTTTCCTTGCGGCATCAAGTGGCAGACCGTGCACGATCAGCTTGTTGCGCAAAAATTCATCGTGTGCAATGCCGACGAGGGCGATTCGGGCACCTTCTCGGATCGCATGATCCTGGAAGGCGATCCGTATCGACTGATTGAAGGCATGCTGATTGCGGGCCTGGCCTGCGGTGCGAACCAGGGTTTCGTCTACCTGCGCAGCGAGTATCCGCTGGCGCGTCAAATCTTTGTGCAAGCCTTGGAACGCGCGCGTGAAGCGGGCTGGCTCGGAACGAACGTGGCCGACAGTGGCCGCGCATTCGATATCGATTTGCGCATCGGCGCCGGTGCCTATATCTGCGGTGAGGAAACCTCGCTGCTGGAAAGCCTGGAAGGCAAGCGCGGCCAGGTGCGCTTCAAGCCGCCGCTGCCGGCGATCAAGGGCCTGTTCGGCCAGCCAACGGTAATCAACAACCTGATCACCCTGGCTTCGGTGCCGGACATCCTGGTAAATGGCGCCGAGTGGTATCGCGACCTCGGCTACGGCCGCTCGCGCGGCACCCTGCCGATCCAGCTCACCGGCAATATCCGGTGTGGCGGACTTGTCGAACTCGGCTTTGGCGTCAGCCTGCGTGAGTTGCTCTACGACTACGGTGGCGGCTCGGCCAGCGGTCGTCCGATTCGTGCGGTGCAGGTGGGTGGACCGCTCGGCGCCTATCTGCCCGAGTCGCAGTTCGATACCCTCATCGACTACGAGGCGTTTGCCGCCATCGACGCCATGCTCGGTCATGGCGGCATCGTGGTGTTCGATGACACGGTGGACATGACCGAGCAGGCGCGTTTTGCCATGGAATTCTGTGCCATCGAGTCCTGCGGCAAGTGCACGCCGTGTCGCATCGGCTCCAGGCGTGGTGTGGAAGTGATCGAGCGTTTGCGGCAAGGCGTGGATGCAGCGGCCAATCGCGCCTTGCTGGAAAGTTTGTGCGACACGATGCAGCATGGATCGCTGTGCGCGCTGGGTGGATTGACGCCGCTACCGGTCAAGAGTGCTCTCGCCCATTTCAGTGAAGATTTCCAACCGCGTCCGCCAGCCTGAGGGGCCCGCCATGCGATCAAAATTCGATCCCGATCTCGGCACGCCGGCCATCCAATCGCTGGATACGCTGAAGCTGGTGCAGCTCAGCATCAATGGCATTGCGGTGCGCGTACCGGCCGGTACTTCGGTTATGCGCGCTGCCGCGCTCAACGACATCCAGGTTCCGCGCCTGTGCGCCACCGACACCCTGGATGCGTTTGGTTCCTGCCGCCTGTGTCTGGTCGAGATCGAGGGCATGAAAGGCTATCCGGCTTCGTGCACCACGCCGGTGGCCGAGGGCATGAAGGTCACCACGCAATCCACACGTCTGGCCGAGCTGCGGCGCGGGGTGATGGAGCTGTATGTCTCCGACCATCCGCTGGACTGCGATACCTGTCCGGCCAACGGGCATTGCGAACTGCAGGACATGGCCGAGGTGATCGGCGTCGGCGACACGCGCTACCACCATGAGGGTGCCAATCATTTCCGCGAGGATGCCAATCCGGCTTTTGCCGCGCCGGATGTCTCCAACCCGTACTTCGCGTTTGATCCGTCGCTGTGCATTGTCTGCTCGCGCTGCGTGCGCGCCTGCGACGAGGTGCAGGGCACCCATGCGCTGACCATCCAGGGGCGCGGTTTCGATTCAAAGGTGGCTGCCAGTCAGGATCAATCCTTCCTCGACTCGGAATGCGTGTCCTGCGGTGCCTGCGTGCAGGCCTGTCCGACCGCTGCGCTGATGGAGAAATCGGTGATCGCCCAGGGCCAGCCCGAGCGCAACGAGATCACCACCTGCGCCTACTGTGGTGTCGGCTGCTCGTTCCGCGCCGAGATGCAGGGTGAAGATGTCGTGCGCATGGTTCCGCACATCGATGGCAAAGCCAACCATGGTCATGCCTGCGTCAAGGGACGCTTTGCCATTGGCTATGCCACGCATGCCGAACGCATCACCAAGCCGATGATCCGCGCCAGCATCCATGAGCCCTGGACCGTGGTTTCCTGGGACGAGGCCATCGCCCACACCGCGCGTGAATTTCGCCGCATCCAGGCCGAACACGGGCGCGATTCCATCGGCGGCATCACGTCCTCGCGCTGCACCAACGAGGAAACCTGGCTGGTGCAGAAACTGGTACGCGCCGCGTTCGGCAACAACAACGTGGATACCTGCGCGCGCGTGTGCCATTCACCGACCGGGTATGGCCTCAAGGCCACGCTGGGCGAATCGGCCGGCACGCAGAACTTCGATTCGGTGCGCAAGACCGATGTGATGTTCGTGATCGGCGCCAATCCCACCGACGCGCATCCGGTTTTCGGTTCGGCCATGAAGCGCCGTTTGCGCGAAGGTGCACGCCTGATCGTGGCTGATCCGCGCAGCATCGACCTGGTGCGTACTCCGCATGTCCAGGCGGACTATCTGCTGCAACTGAAGCCTGGCAGCAATGTGGCCCTGCTCAACGCAATGGCGCATGCGATTGTCGAGGAAGGCCTGCACGATGCGGCCTTCATTGCCCTGCGTTGCGAAGATGCTTCATTCCAGCGCTGGCTGACTTTCATCCGCGAGCCGCGCAATTCACCGGAAGCCAGTGAAGCAGACACCGGCGTGCCTGCGGCCAGCGTGCGCGCGGCCGCACGCTTGTACGCCACCGGCGGCAATGCAGCGATCTACTACGGTCTCGGCGTCACAGAACACGCGCAAGGCTCCACCGCGGTGATGGCCATCGCCAACCTCGCCATGCTCACCGGCAACATCGGCCGCCCTGGCGTTGGCGTGAATCCCATGCGGGGGCAGAACAACGTGCAGGGTTCCTGCGACATGGGTTCGTTCCCGCATGAGCTTCCGGGTTATCGGCACGTTTCCGACAATGCGGTGCGCGCCGAGTTCGAGAAGGATTGGGGCGTGGGCCTGCTGGCAGAACCGGGTCTACGCATTCCCAACATGTTCGAGGCCGCGTTGGATGGAGAATTCAAGGCGCTCTACATCCAGGGCGAAGACCTCGCCCAGTCCGATCCCAACACCCAGCATGTGACCGCGGCGCTCTCGGCCATGGAATGCATCGTGGTGCAGGACCTGTTCCTCAACGAAACCGCCAAGTTCGCCCACGTATTCCTGCCCGGTTCCACCTTTCTCGAAAAGGACGGCACCTTCACCAATGCCGAGCGGCGCATCTCGCGCGTGCGCAAGGTCATGCAGCCCAAGGCCGGATACGCGGACTGGGAAATCACCCAGTTGATCGCGCAGGCCATGGGCTATCCGATGCACTACACGCATCCGTCCGAGATCATGGAAGAGATCGCGCGCCTCACGCCCACGTTTGCCGGCGTGAGTTACGCGCGCATCGACGAGCTCGGCAGCATCCAGTGGCCGTGCAACGACGCAGCGCCCGAGGGCACGCCGATCATGCACGTTGACGAATTCGTGCGCGGCAAGGGCCGCTTCATGCTGACTGAATACCTGCCGACCACGGAACGGGTCAATGCACGTTTCCCGCTGATCCTCACCACCGGACGCATCCTCAGTCAGTACAACGTCGGTGCGCAGACTCGGCGCACGCCCAATTCACTCTGGCACAGCGAAGATGTGCTTGAGATCCATCCACACGATGCCGAACAACGCGGCATCGCGGAAGGCGACTGGGTCGGCATTGCCAGCCGTGCCGGGGATACCGTTCTGCGTGCGCGCATCAGTTCGCGCATGCAGGCCGGCGTGGTCTACACCACGTTTCACTTCCCATTCTCCGGCGCCAACGTGATCACCACGGAAAATTCCGACTGGGCCACCAACTGTCCGGAATACAAGGTCACCGCGGTGGAAGTCACCCGCGTCAGCCAGCCATCGGAATGGCAGCAACGCTACCGCGCGTTCAGCGATGCCCAGCAGCAATTGCTGCGTGAACGGCGGATGTCGCCAACGCCTGCCGCCCCATGAAATCCCGGGATTAGACCGAAGGATCAGGCCGCACGATGGGCGCACACTCATGATATTTGTAGGAAATGTTCCATTTCCCGCGCCTTTTCGACCGTGTTAGGCTGTGGAAATGGGTCTCATTTTGGGACCGAACATTAGTTGGGCGCCAGAATGAACGCTCGCAGCTCTTGGACGCCAATAAACGCGATCGGCATTCCGATCGCAATAGCCTGCTGTTGGTTCGCCGGCCGAGTAGCATGGGAGCATACGGTCTGGACGTGGGAGCGTGGGCCTCAGATGGTCGGTTTTTCCTTGATGCATTCCGGGACCGGCCTGCTCCTACTTCTAGCTTTCCTCTTCGCTGGTCCAATCTGGGTTTTAACGGTACTTATCTTCGCCTGGCGCAAGCATTCTCTGGGAAATGCGCTGACTTGGGCATTGCTCTTTGCGTACGCAGGGGCCTGGGGCGTGCTCGCAATCCCGGGCTGGGCTTGGGAACGCGTCTTCATCGAGCGCATGGCAAGTAGCCCAAGAGCAGCAGACATGCTCTATTACGCTGCCGTCCGAGGCGACTTGGAAACTGTTCGGGGATACATAGCTCAAGGCCTTTCTGTGAACGCAAGAACCTGCGCACGAGCATTCACGCCTATTGATGGTGCCGCCCGTGGTGGTGACTTAGCTACTATCGAGTACTTGATTTCTCAGGGCGCCGACGTCAATTCAACGAATGCCTATGGGGATTCCCCGCTCTGCGAAGCTCAGGAACGAAACCACACTGAAGCAATCAAGTTGCTAGTGGCTTCTGGGGCAAAAAGCATTGTCGGTACGCCATTACAGCGCGACGCTGCCACGAAGGCGTTTGTATCGCGGTCTAATGAGAGCAACGCTGCATGTGCAGAAGCACGATTAGGTAATCTGGCAGAACAGCCTTGCAAATCGTCTCGTTGGCTTGATCGCCAATGAGTATGCTCAACGCTTCCCGCTGGTGCCCAACTATGCGTTCAAGCGGACCGCTGGGAGAGACTTTCGTGTTTCCTGACACTTTATCGGCCAGCGGCCGCTTAACGCGGTGTTGGATGCCCAAGGGCAACGGGGCGACCGTAAATCTCCATTGGCCCTAAAGAGCATCTCGCAAAGGATGAACTGAAACATGGAAAGGCAATACATCTTCTTCCATACGTCGATGGGCCTGACATCATTTGCTCTTGGGATTCTTGTATGGGCGTTCGCGTTCACATCCATCGCGGCGGGGCTCGGTCCTCCATGGTTGGCGATTTTCGTAGTTTTTAGCGGAGCGATCATTCTTGTGCTGTTGTCGTTCAAGGTCGACAAGTGGTTCCGGCAAAGATCAGAGTAGATGCAGTGCGATCCAACTACTCATTCGCGCCGACGAGCTAATGCACGCAGCGCAATTCCGGTGCTAGGCCTCATTACAGTAGCTCGGGAGCTCATTCGCTGGACTGCTTTGCTTGCGGGGATTGCATTTGGCCTACTGCTGCTCAACGGCGCCATCTTCCGTGCTTGGGTGGCTGGTGGTCCGCCCAACGACAACCCTGTTGGCTGGGTGTTTAGCGCCTGGAACTACGTCGCTTGGTCAGCCTCAGCACTACTTGCAGGCATTGGCTTCTTCTTGCTCCTCCGCCTGTCCCGCACTCCAAAGCTAGCCGTCTTTTGCCTAGTCATCTCAGCACTCTTGGCAAGTGTGCCTTGGCTCCGCGAGTTCGTCGCGACTGATATATGTTTGGATTCAGGTGGTCGCTGGTCCAGCCAAGAGCTACGTTGTTACCACGGGCCGGATGAGGCCTAACAATTCCGTAGGAGACTTCCCTTCAAGGCGGGGTGAGTGATGCAAATTCACCGCCGACACGGTCGTCGTGGCGCACCTCGCCACCGACACGGGCATCAGGCAGTGCTATCTCGATCAATTCCTTGTGGGCATCCAACCCAACGTACACGGTATGCTTGTTCATGGTCTGCCTCCGCACCAATGCGTTGTTGCCTGATGAACCAACGCTGTGGCTCGGCGCGCTCACGCGCGTAATCCACGGTGCCTCGCCGGCAGGCCGACTTGCAGCAAGCCATTCTGACTAGAGTCGCCAGTCACGTCTCTTGGTACAATCGAACGATGGACCTGAAAACGATCGAGCGAGAGGCGTTGGGACTCCCGCCTGCACATCGCGCGAAGCTTGCCCACGAGCTCCTTGAGAGTCTCGATGCCCTTTCGCCAGCGGAAATCGACGAGCTCTGGCTCGATGAGGCGGAACGTCGACTCAAGGACCTCGATGAGGGCCGTACACAGTTGGTGCCTGCCGAAGAGGTGTACCGCAAGGCGCGGGCCTTGCTCAAGTGAAGGTATCGTTTCTTCCGGAAGCCGAATCCGAGCATCTCAAGCAGGTTAATACGAGGCGCAGCAAGCCGGTCTTGGTGCGCGCTATCTTGCCGAGGTTACCGCCGCCCTCGAGCACATTTGTGAGACGCCTCACCGCTTTCCAATCGCTCGTCCGCCGGCATTGCGCAGGCTCGGCCTCAAGCGTTTCCCGTTCACCATCTTTTTTCGCGAATTGTTTGGTCTGGTCCAGGTAGTTGCAGTTGCACCGCATCGTCGGCGTCCAGGTTACTGGAGTGGGTGGTTCTAACTATTCGCTCAAGAGACTTCCCGTCAAGGCGGGGTGAGTGATGCCGTTGCCATGAGCTTCCAGATTTCTGCGGACCGTTGAGTTGTTCCGTTGTTGCGTGTGGCGCTGCCCAAGCCTTGTAGACTCGGTTCAGCGAGCCCTCAAACCAACCCGCCGATTGGAGCTGTGCGATGGATACTCCAGACTCAGGAAAGTTTGACCTTGGGCGCCTGGTGTCCACCGTGGCAAACCTGGGTGTACTCATTGGCCTGCTCCTGGTTGCGGTACAGATCAGCCAGAGTACCGACATCGCCCGCGCCCAGCTTGCCAATGACTACTACCTCGCCGACATGCAACTGGAACTGTCCATGATGGGTGAATCGCCGGTGGGTTCATGGAAACGGGCGGTGCACACGCCCGATGACATCAGCCAGCGTGACGCGGCCGTTCTTGATCGATTCTTCAACTACGGTCTGGTGCAGGTACGACGACTTCAACAGATGCAGCAACTGGGGCTGGCCGAGAGCGAAGTGCTCGATCAGCAGATTCGCTATCTTGAATGGCATCTCGGCAATGAAGTGGGGCGCAGGTGGTGGGCGCAGTACAAGGTCGAAGAACCGGAAGACGAGATTGTGCGGATGATCGACAAGGTGCTCTCGACGACCGATTACGACCAGAATCGCAGGTACGTTGAGGCATTGATGAAATCAGAACCTGCGCAGGTCAAGCCGGATTGATGCCAAGTCTCCCATCGTTCCCGATCCGAACCTCGGCGCAAATGCACAGAGACGAAAGCAGTGGCCATGCCTGACGCAGCTTTGCGCCGACCCGCGATTCCGCGCAGTGTGTGGGCCTTGGGCCTGGTCAGTCTGTTCACTGACATCGGCTCGGAAATGGTGCACAGCCTGTTGCCTCTGCTGCTGGTGGGCAGTCTCGGCGCCAGCGGCTTGATCGTTGGCTTGATCGAAGGCACCGCGGAAGCCCTGGTTCTGATCGTCAAGGTGTTTTCCGGTTATCTGAGTGATGCCTGGGGTCGGCGCAAGCCCCTGGTCCTGCTCGGCTATGGCTTGGCTGCGCTGAGCAAGCCGCTGTTTCCCATGGCCGGGTCGGCGACCACCATCGTTGCCGCGCGCTTGCTGGATCGTTTCGGCAAGGGCATACGCGGTGCGCCTCGGGATGCGCTGATTGCCGATGTCACGCCCGTGGAGATTCGCGGATCGGCGTTCGGCCTGCGTCAGGCGATGGACACCCTGGGAGCCGTGGTCGGCCCCTTGAGCGCGGTCGCGCTCATGACCGTGTTGCTCGGTGACATCCGCGCCGTGCTCTGGTTTGCGGTGTTGCCAGGATTGATTGCGGTGGCCTTGATCGTGTTTGCCGTGCGCGAGCCCGAATCCACCGCAAGGCCGGCGCGCCTGCCGATCACGCGCGAGGGGCTGGCCAGTCTCGGCAAGCCCTACTGGATGCTGGTCGCGGTGGCGGCCCTGTTGGCGCTAGCGCGTTTCAGCGAGGCATTCCTGATCCTGCGCGGAGCACAGCTTGGCCTTGCGGACGCGCATGTTCCGCTGGTGCTGGTTGCGATGAGCGTGGTCTATGCGTTGTCTGCCTGGCCTTCGGGTTCCTTTTCTGATCGCTACGGTCGGCGCGCGCTGTTTGTAGTCGGCGTGCTGGTGCTGGTGCTTGCCGATGGCGTACTCGCGTTGGCCACTGGACCCGTGGGCGTGTTTGCGGGTGCGGCGCTTTGGGGATTGCATCTCGGCATGACCCAGGGCGTGCTGTCCGCCATGATCGTCGATGCCAGTGGCGCACAGCGGCGCGGAACCGCGTTCGGCGTCTACGGATTGGCCACGGGCATCGGCTTGTTGATGGCCAGTGTGGCTGCGGGCGCAGTCTGGGATGGCTGGGGTGGGCAATCTACGTTTGCAATGGGCGGCGTGTTGGCCGTGATCACGCTTGCCGCCGCCATGCTCTGGATGCCGCGCGATCACGTTATGCCATGATGCCGATATGGCGGCCCGGTGCACTACCGCCGATGCAGAGCGATCACGCAATACAAGCACATGGCTTCCAATCCTGTCATCGGTCATCCCTCCGAAGAAAACTGCGCAGGCAGTGTGCAACGCCAGGTGCTGCGGGTACGTGACGGCAAAGCCGACGTGGACGCGGATGTCATTGCCAGCGAAGTGCCGATCGCCTTGAGCTGCAACGGCGAGTCCTACGCGGTGATGATGGCGACGCCCCTGGATCTCGAGGATTTCGCGCTGGGCTTCTGCTTGAGCGAAGCCATCATTCTCGACGCCAGCGAGCTGTCAGGCATCGATGTGCAATCGCGACTGGAAGGACTTGCCATCGACATGCGCATTCCCCAGGCGCGCGCCGAGACGCTGGCCTCGCGTACACGCAAGATGACCGGCAACAGCGGCTGTGGCCTGTGTGGCGCGCGCGAACTGGAACAGGTACTGCGCCATCCGGCTCCGCTTGCGCACGATGAAGTTCTTCGCGCGACGGCGCTGCAACGCGGGCTTGCCGCGCTCGGCGCTGCGCAACCTCTGAACCAGGCGACCGGCGCAACCCATGCGGCCGCGTGGGCCGACATGGACGGCAGACTCATTCTGGTGCGCGAGGATGTCGGTCGCCACAATGCGCTGGACAAGCTGATCGGAGCCATGGCGAAAACCCGGGTAGACCTTGCCAATGGTTTCCTGATCCTGACCAGTCGGGCCAGCTACGAGATGGTGCAGAAAGCGGCCACATTCGGCATCGGACTGATCGCCGCCATTTCCGCGCCGACCGCGCTGGCCATCCACTTCGCGGAATCCAGCGGTGTCACCCTGATCGGCTTTGCGCGCGGCACCAGTCATGTCATCTACACTCATGCGCAACGCGTCATCAGCCCGGAGCCTTGATCCATGGACGTGAAGCGCCTGAATGCCATGGCCAATGACATTGCGGCCTATTTCGCCAGCGAGCCGGATCGGGAAGCGGCGATTTCCGGCATCGTCAACCACATCGAGAAAACCTGGGACCCGCGCATGCGGCGCCAGATCATTCAGCCGTCGGCTGAGGACGCGGT
>SHNG01000110.1 GCA_004295005.1 Gammaproteobacteria bacterium | reverse complement strand
CGCATCACGTTGACATTGCCGATGCACTCGAAACTGTGGTCCACGCCCCAGCCGGTCATCTCGACGATCACCTGCTGGACCGGCTTGTCGTGATCTGCGGGATTGACGAAGTCGGTGGCTCCCATCTCGCGCGCCATGTCGAACTTGGACGGGTTGGTGTCGATGGCAATGATGCGCCCCGCTTTGGCCCGTTTCGCCCCCTGGATCACGGCAAGGCCGATGCCGCCGAGACCGAACACGGCCACGCTGTCGCCTTCCTGCACTTTTGCCGTGTTCTTGACCGCGCCTAGCCCGGTGGTAACGCCGCAACCGAGCAGACAAACCTGTTCATGGTTTGCCTGAGGATTGATTCGTGCCAGCGACACTTCGGCCACCACGGTGTATTCGCTGAACGTGGAACAGCCCATGTAGTGGAAGATCGGCTTGCCTTCGAAACTGAAACGCGTGGTGCCATCAGGCATCACGCCCTTGCCCTGGGTGGCACGCACCGAGGTACACAGGTTGGTCTTGCCGGATTTGCAGAACAGGCACTCGCCGCACTCGGCGGTGTACAGCGGAATCACGTGGTCGCCAGCCTTCACGCTGGTGACGCCTTCACCGACCTCGACCACCACGCCCGCGCCTTCATGGCCGAGTACGCAGGGAAACAATCCTTCCGGATCATCTCCGCTCAAGGTGAACGCATCGGTGTGGCAAACCCCGGTGTGGCTGATCTTCACCAGCACCTCGCCCTTGCGCGGCGGCGCGACGTCGATCTCGACGATCTTCAAAGGTTCGCCGGCAGCAAAGGCAACGGCAGCACGGGATTTCATGAGCAGCTCCTCATCAACTGAATCCCGCCAATAGGGTCACCATTGCACCACGCCTGTCAAGCGCGATCAGGCACGGCCAGGTCAGGACGTCCATACCGGAACCCGGATCTACCGAATTTGCGTTCATCGTGAACTGTCTCGCACCAAGATCAACCGGATCGGGGCCGTTGCGCGGCGATTGGCAATGCGGAAATGCGCGGGTACTCGCCGTGCGCGAACAGGTCGGGTTGTTCGAGGAAGCGCACGGCCATGGACGTTGCATCGTTGCCCCAGAACAATTCCCTGCCGACCTTGAGCGTGGGTACGCCGAATACGCCCCTGGCGATGGCTTCCTCGGTATTGGCGCGCAACTCCTCCTTGACCGAGGCCGAAGCGATTGCGCGTTCAATGTCGGCAATGCCCAAGGGCGCAGCCAGCGCTGCCAGGGTTCCGGCGCTATCGCCCGCCAACCCATGTTTCCAGATATGCGCGAAGATCGCATCGACCACTTGCCAGCCTGAACCTGCGGCGATGCAAAGGCGAAGCGCGGCAATGGGATTGAACGGATGGGCTGGCGGAAACCTGAGCGCGATGCCGGACGCATCGGCCGTCCACTGCACCATGCGATAGGTGAATTCGCGCTTGCCTTCAATTTCCGCCGGCCCGAGTTGACCGTGATGCGCCAGCACCGCGCCGAACAGGATCGGGCGCGGCTGGATTTCCCAGCGTTCGGCAAGTGCGCGCATGCGTGGGAGCTGCAAGTACGCGAACGGTGAAATGAAATCGAAGTACCAGATTGGCGACATGGATTCTTCTAGCGCATCGACTTGAACTGTTCGGGATCATAAGCATCGACCTGCACGACTTCATCGCGCAGGTCGCGCGCTTCGTTGAGGCGGTCGTATTCCTCCTGGCTGATGATTCCGGCGGCAAGGCCATGATCATCCAGCATGTGTCCGGGCGCGCGGTCGAGGGCTCCCGCACGCACCGCGTCGCGCAGCTTGGTTTCCACCGGCAGGGCCGCCACCGCCTTGTCCAGCGCGGCTTCCAGCATGCCAAGACCCGGTTGATCGCCGGCCGGAATGAACACGTCGGCGGTGAGGTCGTGGCGGGTTTGACGGTCTTCCAGGATTTCGCGCGCCACACGCGTGCCGATGCGATCCGCCGGTGGCCGGAAGCGTGCGCCGAGCGGAAAAATAAGCCAACCGAGCAGCCATGCAGCGGGCCGGGTCGGCAGGTTCTCCAGCACGCCGAGTATGGCCTCCTGGGTTCGATACAGGCACAGCTCGACCGACCAGCGCACCAGCGCGTGATTTGCCGTGGTCTTGGCTTCGTCGTGGTAGCGCTTGAGCGCCGCCGAAGCGAGGAAAAGATAGGCCAAGGCATCGGCAAGGCGACCGGAAATCTTCTCGCGTCGTTTCAGCGATCCACCGAGCGTGCCCATGGCGGTATCGGAAAGAATGGTGAACGCCGCCGACAGCCGCGACAGGTGCTGGTAATAGCGCGCGGTGTCTTCCGTGCGCGGAGCGCCGGCCAGGCGTGAACCCGTGAGCGCAAGCAGTACTGCGCGCACGGAGCGGGTCACGATCAGATTGACATGGCCGAAGATGGCGAGGTCAAACGCCTTAAGATCCTTGTGCGCAATCGCATCGATTTCCTTTTGCACGAAAGGATGACAGCGGATCGCGCCCTGACCGTAGATGATCATGGAACGGGTCAGGATGTTGGCACCTTCCACTGTGATGCCGATCGGCACGGCGTCCCAAGCGCGCGAAAGCGAATTGCGCGGGCCGCGCTGGATGGCGCTGCCGGCACGGATGTCCATGGCGTCGGAAACCACCTGGCGCATGCTGTCGGTGAGATAAGCCTTGGCAATGGAACCGATCACCGCCGGTTTTTCGCCGGCATCCAGCGCGGCACAGGTCAGGGTGCGCGTGGCCGTCATCAGGTAAGTCATGCCGGCAATGCGCGCGAGCGGTTCCTCGATGCCTTCAAAGCGGCCAATGGGCGTGTCGAACTGTTCGCGAACGGTGGCATAGGCACCGCAGATGCGCGTTGCCATCTGCGCCGCGCCCACGCTCAATGCCGGCAGCGAGATCGAGCGTCCGGCGGCGAGGGATTCCATCAGCATGCGCCAACCCTTGCCAATGCCATCCATCTCACCAATGACGGCATCCATGGGAATCCACACGTCGTGACCGACGATGGGGCCGTTGTGGAAGGGCACGCCCATGGGGTCGTGACGCAGGCCGATCTCCACGCCCGGCGTGTTGCGCGGAATCAAGGCGCAGGTGATGCCGCGATCTTCCTCGTCACCGATCAGCTTGTGCGGATCCTTGATGCGGAAGGCAAGCCCGATCAGGGTCGCCACCGGCGCCAGGGTGATGTAGCGCTTCTTCCAGTTGCAGCGCAGGCCGAGCACTTCCTTGCCGTCGATCAGGCGCTTTTCGACGATGCCTTCGGATTGCGTGGCGGCCGCATCCGAGCCGGCTTCCGGGCCGGTGAGTGCGAAGCAGGGAATCTCCTCACCATCCGCCAGGCGTTTCAGATAGCGCTGCTTTTGCGCTTCGCTTCCGTAGTGCAGAAGCAGTTCACCAGGGCCGAGCGAGTTCGGCACCATCACTGTTACGGCGGCAGTGATCGAGCGGCTGGAGATGCGCGTGATGATGCGCGATTGGGCAATGGCAGAGAAGCCATGACCACCGTACTCCTTCGGGATGATCATGCCGAACAGACGGTACTTGCGGATCAGTGCCCAGACTTCGGGAGAAAGATCCCGCTGCTGGTAAACCTCCCAGTCATCAATCGCGCGGCAGAAATCATTGACCGGTCCATCGAGGAAGGCCTGCTCCTCCGCGCTCAATGGCTGCGGTTTGAAGTCCAGCAATTTCTGCCATTCGGGCATGCCGGAAAACAGATCCGCATCCCACCACACCGTGCCTGCTTCAAGGGCCACGCGCTCGGTGTCACCGAGCCGCGGCAGGACCTTGGCAAAAATCGGCATGATGAAACGCGAAACCAGATGCCGCCGGATGAGGGGAATACCGAACACGGCGGCAACAACGATCAACACGCCTGCGGTTGTCATGAATGCAAGCGGCATGGCCACGCCAGTCAGGCGCCAGCCGATCAGGATCACCGCGGCCGATGCGGTCCAGGCGAGCAGGCCAAGGCCGCGAAAGGCAAGCGCAAGAAACACGAACACGGCAAGCGTGATGGGGAGCCACATGCGACGTTCTCCGCGAATGAACGCAGTCGATTATGCGCCATGCGCAATGCAATCCAGCTCTGCGGCGCCCGCTGCAGCGGGCCGCGGTCATTCCGGCTTTTTCAGTTCGCCGAGTTCCCAGATGAATTGCAGGTTGATTACGCTGGCCGTCTGGCCATCGAAGCGCACCGTGCAACGCAGTGTCTGCGTGAGTTCCGACGCCAGACCGCGATCAAAGACAATGGGTGCCGACAGGTCGAGTGTTTCCTTGCCGGCATCCTGGGTCGCACCGCTGGCCGCGAGCTGGGCGCGATCAACCTCGAAGGACTTGCCTTGCAGGCGCGTTGCCACTTCGCCCATGCAGGTGTCGATCGCCAGTTCAACCCGGCCACCGCCGGAGCAGGCCGCCAGCACGAGGATCGCAACGCTCAGGAACACACGTTTCGACATGGACTGACCCTGGCCTCCGGTTGCGCCGCGCCAAGCCGGAAATTCCGTGGCGCGCAAGGATTATAGGCAGGCGTGCGACACAACCCACGCTGCGCCGCAGCGCAAGAT
Organism: Gammaproteobacteria bacterium; assembly: GCA_004295005.1. Lineage (GTDB taxonomy): Bacteria > Pseudomonadota > Gammaproteobacteria > Xanthomonadales > Rhodanobacteraceae > Dokdonella. The sequence goes on along the minus strand of SHNG01000110.1, from coordinate 16,448 downwards.
CAATAACGCGGAACGTGCGTATCGATTTCGCGCGACCAGGCGTCAATGCCGCCTTCCACGTTGTGCACCAGGCGAAACCCGCGTTCACGAAAATGCTCGGCCGCCGTGCGGCTGGAATTGCCGTGATGGCAGAGGAACGCCAAGGCGGAATCCTTGGCCAAGCCGGTCAAGCGCTCGTGCGAGGCGGCATCCAGCACCTCGGCACCAGCGAATGGGGCAAGCCCACGCTCGGCGGCGGAACGCACGTCAATCACCGTGATGGTGCCTTCGTCGAGCATCTGCTTGAGGCGGTGGACATCGATGTCGCGGACCCGTGGCGGCGCGGCCGGCAAGTCGATGGACAGGCCTTCGCCCTGGGCGGTTTCAGCCCAGCCAATGTGCGCACCACGGGCGCGCTGGGCGCTGGCCGGATCGAACAAGACCTCGATGCCATTGGCCTGTGCGCGGATTTCCGTACCGTCGATCTCGCGCAACTGGAATTGCGGATGGAAGCGCGCATCGATGGCGAGGAACAAACCCATGCCCTGCGCATCGGCGAGAGCTGCACGGATCTGCTGGGCCGCGATGTCACTGATGCTGATCTGCGGCGGCGTGCGATCCGGCGCAGGCACGCCCAGCAGCCCATGCATCTCGCCGCTGGCCACCATGGAGCGCACGATGTCCGCACCGCCGATCAACTCGCCCTTCACGTACAACTGCGGAATGGTTGGCCAGTTGCCGAAATCCTTGATGCCCTGGCGGATCGCCTCATCGGCCAGCACATTGACTGTGTGGTAGTTCTCCAGCAGGTCGTTGAGCGCGCCCACCGTGGCCGCGGAAAACCCGCAGCTCGGAGCTTCGCGGGTTCCCTTCATGAACAGCACCACCGGATGATCGGCAAGAATCGCCTCGATGCGCAGACGGACGTCGGTGGACTCGGACATGGGAAAAGCCTCGGAAAATGGATGGGGTTTGCAAATGGCTGACCCGGCGCTGGCAATACCTGCACATTGCGGATCGAACCGGTCCAATGTGGGTCTGTCCGCCCCAACTCACAAGGGCTGCTGATCTTTTCCATGCACAGGCTTGGGTTGACGCCCGACCGCGGGAGTACCTCGGCGCGCGGAAAAACCGGATAATGCGCCATTCAGGGGCTTTACCACGAGGGGAATGGACATGATCCGCACGTTGCCGCTTTGCATTGCCTTTGCACTGGCTGCCACCGCAAATGCACAGTCACCGGCAGAATCCGCCGCCAACGATCCGACGATTCCACTGACCTGGGTCGGCTCCAACGCGCGTGTTTCGCTCGGCATCAATGACGACGGCGATGTCCTCGGCGAAATCCTCGCCATCCTCGGCAAGGACGACGATTCGGCCTGGTTGGGCGAGCTCTGGCTGGGCCAGGGCGGCGCGGCTGGCGTGCAAGTCGGCTACAACTTCCTGCGCGGCGCGCCCGATTCGGACAAGGCCAGCGTGTGGAAAGTGTTCGCCGCCGGCGACCAGAACGCATTCAAGGATCGCAAGGCCACGCTCGGCATCGGCTGGGAACGCGACGACCTGTTCTTCAGCGGCTATTTCAGCCACGCCACTTCGGGAACGCGCCTGGTCAACACCACCCTGACCAGCAACACCACCACCCTGACCGGTACCGATGCAAACGGCGCCTACACCCAGACCCAGACCATCGACACCCTGATCCGCGCCTTCGAACACCCATACGAGAACGGTGTCGGCCTGCGCTTCGGTGGCTACTTCGATGATCCCCTGCTGCGCGTGCGCGGCGGTCTGGATTACGAACGCGGTGATTTCGATTCCAGCCAATCGACAATCTCGCTCGGCATCGACAAGCTGTTCCGCAACAGCCCATTCAGTCTTACCGTGCAGGGTGAACACGCACGCAAATCCGGCGATTTCGAGATCGACAAGTCGGACACACGCGGTTGGCTGCTGCTGCGTTACGAGTTCGGCGAGAACTTCCGTGCACGCGAACCGTTCCGCATGGTCGAGGTGAAGACTCCCGTCACCGACAGTGCCGCCATCGGCGGTGAGCCTCAGGTGATCCGCAACGAAGCCCGTCTCGATGGCGACGCCTTCTTCAATTTCGACCATGATGACCTGCGTCCGGATGCGATAGCGGCCCTCGATGAACTGGTTGCCAAGCTCAATTCCGTATCCCGCGTCAGCCGTGTCAGCGTGGTTGGCCATACCGATGCGGTGGGACCGGAGGCCTACAACCAGGCCCTGTCCGAACGCCGCGCCGCCAATGCCAAGGCGTATCTGGTCAGTCGCGGCATTCCCGCCGATCAGATCGATATCCGCGGCGAGGGCGAACTCAATCCGCGCTTCCCGAATGACACCGCCGAGAACCGCCAGAAGAACCGTCGCGTCGATGTGGAATTCCTGACCATCGAGGAAACCACGGTTCCGGCGCCAACTCCGGCAGCCGGGGAAAAGGTCGAATGGGTACGCGAGCCGGTGAAGGCGAATCCGGCCTGGATCGAGCGCGCCTTGCGCAATCCGGCCGAACACAAGCGCACGGTGGACGTGTACCGGTTCGAAACCGAATCCAGCACCACCACGCTCGGCCCGCGCGTCTACCTCAACGGCGTGCCGGTGGCACAGAACGACCAGGCCACGGTGGACTTTAATTCCAGCGGTACGCCCATCGATGTGCTCGCCAACGACAGCGACCCGGACAACGACACTCTGACCATCACCGCAGTCGGAACACCCGCGCACGGCGTCGCCACGATTTCCGGCGGTGTCGTTTCCTATGCTCCTGCGGCTGACTACTCCGGCGCCGACAGCTTCACCTACACGATCAGCGACGGCAATGGCGGCACCGCCACGGCCACGGTGAACGTGACGGTCAACACGGCCGCGGAATCCAACCAGTTGCCGATCGCGGTGAACGACGATGGTGGGGTGCTCAAGGGCTACCAGACCGACATCAATGTGCTGGGCAACGATTCCGACCCGGATGGTGACCCGCTGACCGTAGTTGCCGTTGAACACACCGGCCCCGGACTTGCCGAGCTTTCAATCAATGAGGACGGAACGGTGCGTTACACCTCCATCCACGGGTTTGCCGGCGTAGACACCTTCGAGTACACGATTTCCGATGGTCGCGGCGGCACCGACAAGGCCACGGTCAGCGTGATTGTCTGGGAACTGCTGCCGTAGTCACTGCCGGTACCTGACCATCCGCGCCGATGCGTGGATGGTCAGGTTGGTTGTCCAAGAATGGCCCGTGCAGCGGGCAATACACGCTCAGTCCACAGCGCATACTGCCCGGCCGAGGGATGCAGTCCGTCATCGGTCAGCATGTCGCGCCCCGCTCCGCGCGAAATATCCGTGACATCAACCCACGCTGTTCCGCGCGCGATGGACAGCTCCCGGGCAATGGCATTGAAACGGTCGATGTGCGCAGCCGTCTGTGCGGCATCCACACCCTGGGCTGCGGCAAACGGGGTCACGCCCCAATCCGGAATGGAAAGCACCATCACCCGCTGCGCGCGCCCATTCGCCTTGTCGATGGCAAAATCGATCAATCCGGCACATTCGATACGGTAGTTTTCCGGGTCGCGTCCGCGATACTGGTTGTTGACCCCGATCAACAATGAAACCAGGTCGTAGCGATCGCGCAATTGCGTCGATTGCAACGCGCGCGCCAGTTCATCCGTGGTCCAGCCGGTGGTGGCGATGACATCGGCCGCGTCGATGGAATGACCTTCATCGCGCAGTCGGGCGACCAGTTGTGCCGGCCAGCGCAGGTGCGCATCAACACCCTCACCGATGGTGTAGGAGTCGCCGAGGGCAAGAAACGTGGCCGCCATCCGCACAGTTCGCTCAGGCCACCTGGCGCGCGCGTTGCTGGCGTTCCGCGCTGCGGCCCAGCGCGCGTTCGATGCGCTCGAACACGTCGCGGATCATGCCTGCTTCGGGCAACAGGGTGACGCGGAAATGATTGCGATAGTCAATATTGAAGCTGCTGCCGGGAACGATCAGCACGCTTTCGCTTTCCAGCAATTCCAGCGCGAACTCGCCATCATCGAAATTCTCCAGCTTGTTCGTATCCACACCGGGGAAGGCGTAGAGCGCACCCGCCGGCGCCACGACATGGAGAAACTCGCTTTTCGCGACCGCATCGAGCACCGCTCGTCGTGATTCGTGGAGTCGTCCACCCGTTGCGGTCAGCGCAGCGATGGTGTCCGGCCCCTGCAACGCGGGCTGGATGGTCCACTGGCCCGGCACATTGCCGCACAGGCGCAATGCAGCGAGCAGGTCGAAGGCATGCAGCATGTCGGTGAGGCGCGACTCGCGACCGGAAACCGTCATCCAGCCAACCCGATACCCGCAAGCGCGATGCACCTTGCTCAAGCCACCAAAAGTGATGCAGGGATGATCATCGGCCAGCACGGCAAGCGGCTGGAAGCTGGCATCGTCAAACAGGATGCCGTCGTAGATTTCATCGGCGAGCAAAACCAGGCGATGCTGCCGCGCCAGCTCGACGATGGCTTCAAGCAACGCGCGTGGATAACTGGCACCGGTCGGGTTGTTGGGGTTGATCAGCACGATGGCCCGCGTGCGTGGCGTGATCAACTCCCGCATCTGATCCACGTCCGGCAGATGATTGCGCGACGCCGGACAGGAATAGTGCACGGCCTTGCCGCCATTGAGGATGGTGGCCGCCGTCCACAAGGGATAGTCGGGTGCGGGAATCAGCACTTCATCTCCGGCCTCCAGCAATGCGCGCAAGCTCAGGTCGATCAGTTCGCTGACACCGTTGCCGATGAACACCCGTTCGGCCGTGGCAGTTGCCGATCCGCGCGCACGTTGCTGGGCGGCAATGGCTTCGCGCGCCTGCGGCAAACCCTGTTGCTGGCAATAGGCTTCGCTGCGCGGCAAGGAATCGCGCATGGCCTCGCGCAGGTGCGCAGGCGTTTCGAATCCGAATGCGCCGGGATTGCCGATGTTCAAGCGCACGATCTGCCGACCTGCGGCTTCCAGGTCGCGCGCGCGATGGCTCAGGGCACCGCGGATTTCGTAGCGGACTTCGTTGAGGCGGGAGCTGGTTGGAACGGGTCGCTGTGGCATGACTGGCTGCGCAAAAAAATTTCCGCATGGTAACCGCAGCAATGATGCAGTGCACAGGAACTTCCTGCCCCGGCACGCAACCAATCGCCTGCTGGATGCATCTCAATGGCCTCGGGACCTTTGGCAGGCGCAACAAACTTTCGGCACCAACACAATCCCGGCCCGATCGATGCTTGACTGCCTGCGTTTTAGTGTTATAGTTGCCTACAACACCAACCACGAGCCCAGGATCATGATTTCCCGCCTCGCTTTCCCCACCATTTGCCTCGGCCTGTGCGTTGCCCTGTCCGCCTGCTCCGGTAGCACGGCGTCCACAGAAGCGCCTGCAAAATCCGCCAAGACCGAAGAAGGCATTCCGGTGGAAACCGCGCGCGTCGGCCAGGGTGAAATGACCGCCCATTACGCGGCGACTGCTGCATTGCAGGCCGAACGTGAAGCCAAGCTGGTCAGTGAGGTTGCCGGTACCGTGCTTGAGCTGCTGGTCGAAGAAGGCGACCGCGTCGAGCAGGGCCAAGTCCTGGCCCGCGTCGATGCAGCGCACAGTCGCCTGCAGTTGCGCGAGGCCGAAGCAGACCTGCAGCGCCGGCGCAATGAAGTGGATCGTGGCGACAAGCTGCTCGAACGTCGCTTGATCCCGGCCACCACCCAGGACCAGGCGCAATCCGACTACGCGGTGCGCCGTGCCGAAGTCGCCCTGGCCCGGGTCAGCGTGGCCAAGGCAGAAATCCGCGCTCCGTTTGCCGGCGTCGTCACCCGTCGCTGGATCAAGCAGGGCCAGTTGCTGGCGGCCAATGCCCCGGTGTTTGACATGGCCGACTTTTCCGAGCTGCGTGCGGAACTGCGCGTGCCAGAGCGCGATGCAGGCGCACTGGCATCGGGTCAGCCGGTGAGTTTCACCGTCGATGCCCTGAGTGGCAGCCACTTTGATGCCCGCATCACGCGGGTTGCCCCGATCGTCGATGGCGACAGCGGTACGGTCAAGGTGACCATCGGCATCGACAACCGCGACGGCACGCTGCGTCCCGGTCTGTTCGCGCGCATGGATATCGCCTTCAAGCACATTGCCGACGCCGTGCTGCTGCCAAAGGCGGCCCTGTTCGGCAAGTCCGATGCGGCGGTTGTCTTCCAGATCAAGGATGGCAAGGCGGTGCGCACACCGATCCGCACCGGCTTCAGCGATGGCACCAGCATCCAGGTGCTGGAAGGCATCGGCGCGGGCGATGAAGTGGTCACCATGGGCCAGGCTGGACTCAGCGATGGCGCACTGGTCCAGGTTCTTGAATCGGACGATGCCGCACGAACGGCGCAGACCCGCACGGCTGCGCTCGGCGGTGGCGAGGGCGGCACCTGATTGGTTGCCTCTGCCGGTAGAATCCGGCAATGACTGAAACCCCGGCAAGTGCGCTGTCTCGAATCGGCTGGCGTGGCGGGATTCCCGCCGACGATTCCGGATCGGAACACCGCCGCATCGCACGCGTGGTCGCACAGCATCGAGCGGGTTATGAACTGCACGATGGCGAGCACGCATTCACAGCGCAGCCCGCACCCCGTTTCCTGAAACCGGGCATTGATCCGGGCGAACGCCCAGCCGTTGGCGATTTCGTGCTGATCAGCAGCTCGGTTCCAGCGACCATCGAGCAGGTCTTGCCCCGACGGAGCACGCTGTCGCGCAGTGCAGCCGGTGAGCGTCACCTGCGCCAGGTGATTGCCACCAACATTGATACCGTCATGGTGGTCTGCGGTCTGGACGGTGACTTCAATCCCGCCCGCATCGAGCGATATTTCGTGCTCATCGAAGGCAGCGGTGCCAAGGCCGTGGTGGTACTGACCAAGGCAGACCTCGCCGTGGACGCGCAGGCCATGACTGCACAGCTCAAGGCACGCATGCCATCAGGCACGGAAATCCACGCGATCAATGCCAAGACCGGCTTCGGAGTCGAAGCACTGCTCGCCCATTTGGGCCCTGGCAGTTCCACCGTGCTGGTGGGCTCCTCGGGCGCCGGCAAATCGACCCTAACCAACACCCTGCTCGGTGAAGCGCGGCAATCAACCCAGGCCGTGCGCGCCAATGACAGCCGTGGCCGGCATACGACCACATTCCGCTCGCTCATCATGTTGCCGAGCGGCGGATGCCTGATCGATACGCCCGGCATGCGCGAAGTGAAACTGACCGGAGAAGAATCCTTTGAAGGCGGACAGTTCGACGACATCGAGGAATTGGCAGGCGAATGCCGTTTCGGCGATTGCAGTCACATGGCCGAGCCTTCCTGCGCGGTGCGCGCCGCTCTCGACGATGGTCGACTCGACGCCGAGCGTTGGCACAGCTACCTCAAGCTTCGCGATGAACTTGCAGCGGCTGCCGAGAGCCTGGAAGCGCAACTGCGCCGCAAGAGCGAATCCCGCGTGCTGACCAAGGCGCTCAGTCGCCGCCTCGACGAAAAATACGGCAGGCATTGAAGGCAGCGCCCATCGTTCGCGGCGGTGGTGCCATCCGGCTGGCATTGCCTTGAACCACCCTTGGGCTATAGTCGCCACGCCATGTCGGCAGAAGCCTCCACCCTCGCCCGCTGCACGGAACTCGATCGGCGCCTGGTCGCAGCGGTCAAGGGCATTCGCGTGCTCGGCATGGTCAGTTGGCCGGCCCGCGTGCAGAGCGCATTCCTTGCCCAGTGGCACAAGGGCAAACCACGCCTTCCCTCCATTGAGTATGCGCGGCCCGGTTTTGCCCAGGCGCGTGCCGAGATCGAGGCCATTCATGCCGCCGCCGATGCAACGCATCCGGTCGGTGACTACATCCGCCGCAGCGCGGAATCCTGGCGAACCGCAACCTTGATGCTGGACGCCGTGGGGGATGCGGAATTCACCCGCCATTCGATTGAACTCTATGGGCGCCCCGGTTCGCGGGTTCCCGGCAGCGAATTGAGCAACACCGATGCGGCGCGTCATTTCATCAGCCTCGCCGATGAACTCGACCACGAGGTGCTGGCGCGCGAGGCCGACTATTGCATTCCCGCCGATGTGCTGCGTGAAGAACTGCAAGGGCAACTGGATTCCTTCTTTGGCCGCGAGGTGGTGCGGGTTGAGGTCGACGACCAATTGATATCCAAGGCGGCAGCCGGCGCAACCCGCATCCGATTGCGCTCAGCCACCTGCTTCAGCGAACACGATCGCAGCCAGTTGCTGGAGCATGAGGCCTTCGTGCACACCCTGACCGCGTTGAACGGCAGGCGCCAACCGCAATTGGCATCGCTTGCACTCAGCTCCCCGCGCATCACCGCAACCCAGGAAGGGCTCGCGGTGTTTGCCGAACTGATGACCGGCTCCCTCGACATCGAGCGCATCAAGCGCATCAGCCTGCGCATCCTCGCCATCGACATGGCCCTCAACGGGGCCGATTTCATCGAGGTGTTCCGCTTCTTCCTCGATGCCGGGCAGACTGAAGCCGACAGTTTTTCCTCGACGCAGCGCGTGTTCCGCGGCTCACCCGTGGAAGGCGGCTCGGCGTTCACCAAGGATGTGGTCTACCTGCACGGCCTGCTGTCCGTGCATACCTTCTTTCGCTGGGCCCTGAAGCACCAGAAGCTGAACCTTTGCCGAAACCTGTTTGCCGGCAAGATGAGCCTGCATGATGTGGTGGCACTCGAAGCGCAGTTTAATTCCGGCTACATCAACGCACCGAACTGGTTGCCGCGCTGGATCCGGCATGCCAACGGCCTCGCTGCGATGCTGGCCTTTTCCCTGTTTGCCAATCGCATTCGCCTGGATCGCATCGAAGCCGAGGATCTCGTTCTGGCGGTCTAACACGCCGCTCCAGGAGCCTGCTCGGCGCACTTTGCGTATTGGCCTTGAATATACGATGTGATTCGTACTATGGTTGTCGTCCGCCTGCCGGAGCCAATCATGCGCATCATTTCCGTACTCCTGTTGCTCCTGGTTCCGATTCTCGGATTTTCCGATTTGGCCAAGGGGCGAGAACTAGCCAAGGATACGCCGCCAGCGGAAAGCTTCTGGCCTGGCCCCTCGCTGAGCGGCTCCTGGTATGACCCATCCCGTGATGGCGAGGGATTCATCCTTGAATACATGCCCGACGGTACGGTGATCATGGCCTGGTTCACCTTTCCCGCCGTGGGTGCGCCTGGCCAGCAAGACTGGCTGATGGCCGAAGGGGGACGCTTCCAGGGAAATCGTCTGGTTTTCGATCAGGTCTACACCACCCGCGGAGGACGTTGGGGCGCCGCCTTCGATCCTGCACAGATCACTCGCTCCCTGTGGGGCAGGGTTGAATTTGCATTTCTGGATTGCAATCGAGCCACGGTTCAATTTGCCGGCCCGGCATCCCACGGCAGCGGCAGCATGAACGTACAACGTCTCACCGCAATCGATCAGCTCACCTGCCAGGGACTGCGTGACACCAATGCAAGCGGAAGTCGCGCGCTTTCCGGACTGCGAGCCACCAGCGGAGTGTGGTTTGTAGCCAATCGATCCGGCGAGGGTTGGTTCCTCGAAGAACTGCCTGATGAACGCCTGGTCGTCTACTGGTTCACATTCGACCCGCAAGGCAATCCTGCCTGGTTCCTTGGCGTCGGCACGCGCCTCGCCAATCGTGTGGTCATCGACAACATGCACGTATCCCACGGCACTCGTTTCGGATCAGCGTTCAATCCTGCTGATGTCCGGCGAACGTTGTGGGGCCGGCTCGACATCAACTTTGTCGATTGCACGCATTTCGATGCCTCGCACGATTCGGTGCTGTCCGCCTATGCCGCTGCTGCGCATGCCGCAGTTCGCCTGAGCAGGCTGGCTGGCACCGAATGCATTGACGGCACCCCGCAAACCATGACCCAAGGCATCTGGACCGAGGCGGCTTCCATGCCGGCACCCGCGCAAAGCGAACTTGATACGGCAGTGCTTGACGGCAAGCTGTATGCGCTGGGCGGATTCGGCGATCCGCGCGGCTTCAAACGCTTTGACCCGACCAGCGGACAGTGGACGGTGCTTCCGCAACTGCCTTCCGGTCGACACCACCTTTCCGCATTTGCCATCGACGGCGGTGTTTTCTACACCGGCGGCGAACCCAAGGGCGGCGGTGAACAAGGCATCAGCGGCTATCGCTATGACCCGGCCAGCAATCTTTGGGAACAACGACCTGAGCTGCCCTTCGTCTTCGGCAGCCGTGCGGCAGTCGCGCACGGTCGCGTTTTCCTCGGCACCGAAGACGGCGACCTGTACGAGTACGATCCACGCCAGCGCATCAAACGTTACATCGACAATCCCGACAGTACCGCACGCGATCACGGGCAAGTGCAGGCCTTCCTTGGCGAAATCTGGCTGATCGGCGGACGCTCGCCGGAAACGCGAAGTGTTTCGATTTATGACCCGGCAACCGAGACCTGGCGTGCGGGACCCAGCCTGAATCGCGCACGCGGCGGCTTCGGCGCAACCGTGGTCGGACAGCAACTGATCATTGGTGGCGGTGAAAGCATCGGCGGTAGCCGTGTGCTGGTGCCATCAATGGAAATGATTGCCGCCGGGGTCGGCAACTGGTCGCTTGGTCCAAACCTGATGGTACCGGTGCATGGCACCGCCGCCGTCACCCTCAGTGATCGTGCGTACTTCGTCAGTGGCTCGACCGAGGCCGGTGCCGCCTGCTGCGCAACAGGTCGATTGTTGGCCTTCGATCCTGCCGATCCCTGAGCAGGCATTTCGGGAGCTCGCGAAGGGCTGCGTGATATAGTCGAAAGCCCTATTTCACGCAGCCCTTGGGGCTCGCTTCCGCCACATGTCCAGCGATCCCGATCCGCTCAAGCAAGCTGCGCTCGACTATCACCGGCGCGCGCCGGCCGGCAAGATCAAGGTCGTTCCGACCAAGTCCGTGGTGACCCAGCGCGAACTCTCGCTGGCCTATTCGCCCGGCGTGGCCTATGCCTGCGAAGAGATCGTGCGCGATCCGAACACCGCGGCCGAAATGACCTCGCGCGGCAACCTGGTTGCGGTAATCACCAATGGCAGCGCCGTGCTCGGGCTCGGCAACATCGGCCCGCTGGCGGCCAAGCCGGTAATGGAAGGCAAGGGCATGCTGTTCCAGAAGTTCGCCGGCATCGATGTGTTCGACATCGAGATCAACGAACCCGATCCACAAAAGCTGATTGACATCATCGCCAGCCTGGAGCCGAGTTTCGGCGGCATCAACCTTGAGGACATCAAGGCGCCGGAATGTTTCCTGATCGAGCGCAGCTTGCGCGGGCGCATGAAGATTCCGGTTTTCCATGATGACCAGCATGGCACTGCAATCATCGTGGGTGCGGCGTTCATCAATGCCTTGTCGGTCATCGGCAAGCGCGCCGATCAAGTCAAGATCGTGCATACCGGCGCCGGTGCTGCCGGCATCGCCTGCCTGGACATGCTGGTACAGCTCGGCGTTGCACCGGCCAACATCTGGGTGGCTGACCTCAACGGCGTGATCCACAGTGGTCGCACGGATCTGGATGAAAACAAGCGGCGCTATGCGCGCGAAACAACTGCACGCACCCTCGATGAAATCATTGCCGATGCCGATGTATTCGTTGGCCTGTCCGGACCCAATGTGCTGACCCAGGACATGGTCAGGCGCATGGCCAAGCAACCCGTCATCTTTGCGCTGGCAAATCCGCATCCGGAAATCCTTCCCGAGCAAGTCAAGGAAGTATCCCCGGAAGCCATCGTCGCCACCGGGCGTTCGGACTACCCGAACCAGGTCAACAACGCACTGTGTTTTCCCTATCTGTTCCGTGGCGCGCTGGACGTGGGCGCCACCGAAATCAACGAGGCGATGAAGATCGCCTGCGTCAAGGCCATTGCCGATCTGGCCCGTCGCGAGATGTCCGACGTGGCCGTGCGCGCTTATGGCGGCCAGACACGCAGCTTCGGGCCGGATTACCTGATTCCGCAGCCCTTTGATCCGCGCCTGCTGGTCGATTTGTCCTCGGCGGTTGCGCTGGCGGCGATGGAATCCGGCGTGGCTACCCGTCCGATCACCGACATTGCCGCCTACCGCGAACGCCTCAACACCTTCGTGTTCCGCACCGGCATGCTGATGAAGCCGGTGTTCGAACGCGCGCGCAGCGATCTCAAGCGCGTGGTCTATGCCGAAGGCGAGGAAGAAACGGTTTTGCGTGCCATCCAGCACATTGCCGACGACCGCCTGGCCTGGCCGATCCTGATCGGTCGTCCGGCCGTGATCGAATCGCGCATTGCGCGCATGCGCCTGCGCATCAAGGCGGGCGAGCATTTCGAAATCTGCAACATCGAGAGCGACCCACGCTTCAAGGAATACTGGACGCTTTACCACAGCCTGCTCGAACGCCGCGGCGTCACCCCCGATGGCGCCAAGGCGGTGGTACGTTCGCGCTCGACGGTGATTGCCGCCTTGATGGTGCATCGCGGAGAGGCCGATGCGCTGTTGACCGGATTGATTGGCCGCTATCACAAGAAGCTGCGTTACATCACCGACATCCTGCCGCTCGACCCCGACGTGCATGCGCCTTCGGCCATGACCGGAGTGATCAACAACAATGGCGTGTTCTTCTTCCTCGACACCCACGTCAAGCTCGATCCGACGCCCGAGCAGATCGCCGAGGCCACCTTGCAGGCATCCTTGCGCCTGCGCCTGTTCGGTGTCGAGCCTAAGATCGCCCTGCTCTCGCACTCCAATTTCGGCAGCCATGAAGATGCATCCGCCTTGAAGATGCGCCAGGCGCTGGAAATCGTCCGCGCGCGAGCGCCCGACCTCGAGATCGAAGGCGAGATGCACGCCGATACCGCGTTCAACGAGGAAGTGCGTGATCGCCTGTTCCCGAATTCGCGCCTCAAGGGTCGCGCCAACCTGTTTGTCTGCCCCAACCTCGATGCCGCCAACATCGGCTACAACATCACCCGCGTGATGACCGAAGGCGTGGCCCTCGGCCCGATCCTGATGGGTGTGTCCAAACCCGCGCACATCCTCACCCCCGCTGCCACCGTGCGCCGCGTGGTCAACATGACCGCCATCGCTGCCGTGGAAGCGCAAATCCGTGCGGCGCAAACAAGCGGCTGATCAGGACAGCATTCCGTAGTTTCCCTTCCTGCGACAAGCCGGATCCTCGCGTGTTGCGTAGATCGGTTCAAGTTTTCATTGGGCAGTCAATCGCATGCTCGGATCGGAAATTTGCGTGTTCATGCGACGCGGCGTAACCTGCAGTAGACACGCCAGACTGGAGAATGCGGAAATGAGAAAGCCTCCACTTGCAATGTGTTTTTCAATTGTATTTGCTCTGCCTGCCGCACCCGCTCTTGCCAGTGCCCAACTGCAAGGCTTCGCGGTAGGTGAATCCTTTGCCGACTCGGTATTCAGCTGGATCGGTCCGCAAGAAGCCCCCCCCCCGAATCTTTGACAAACCCAGGCTCCTCTGCGGAATGGGCGGTTGAGATCAACCTGAGTCTCTTGTCTGCGCTCCCTGAAACCATTGACCTGAATCTTCCGGATCGCAACGTCACTCTCATTCAGCGCAATCGCGGGGAATCCAAGGGGCCGGGTGCATTTGTCTGGTCTGGACATGGTGACGAATGCACAGCCGTGTTTACGTTTTATCCAAATCAAGAGCTCGGCACCATTTCCTGCGTCGACGGCAACTATCAGATTCGAACCTCACCGTCAGGAACCCGCTTGTTTCGTCAATTGCCGAGTTCCTCGCCTCCAACTGGCAGACAGGATGTCGCTGTTGTCAACGGGGCATCTCAAGAATCGACGCAATCTGTTTCGTTTCCCGAAGCACCCTACTCACCCCTTCAGGACAACCAGATTGAAGTTCTGATCCTGTACACCCCGGCAGTTACCCAGGCCGTCGGAAGCGCCAACGTACAAGCGGAAATGCAACAGCTCATGAATGTCACCCAGCAAGCCATGATCAACAGCAGCAGCGCCCAAACCGGCTTTCCGCTGACTGATGTAGTGTTGGTACATGCCCAGGAAGTGCCACGGGGCGAAACGGAATCAATGACTGACGATTTGCGCTACCTGCAAGGTCTCGATGGTACAAGTCTGCCGGTAGATCTGCGCGATCAATGGGGCGCGGATATCGTGATGCTGGTGCGCGAGTCGGAATGGAACACCAACTGTGAGCTGGCCTACACGCCTGGCTTTGGCGGGGCACCGCAGCCTGCGGATTTCGAGGACTATGCGGTAGGCGTAACCGTGCGAGATTGCAGTTTCGACGATTTTCCGTTTCAACATGAATTCGCGCACATCCTCGGTGCCAACCATAACTACGAAGACAACGACAACGACGAATCGACAATGCTGGAGGACTGGGCATTGGCCTACTGGAACAACCTGCGCCGTGCAGGAAAGGGGCCAATCGGTTATCGAACGCTGCTGTCCAACAAGGTCACTCAGCCGGTCTTTCCAAGATTCGAGATCTGCGAAGGCGAATGCACACAAATCCTGCACTACGCCAACGCCGAAGTAGACGTCAAGCTGGAAGATCGTTTTGTGCCAACCGGTCTCACCGACGTCTATGAAAATGCACGGACCATGGCCCTGGTGGCACCGTTTGCCTGGACGTGGAAACCCAGCGTAGATCGGATTTTTGCAAACGGTTTTGATTGACCGGCATGTGCATGCGCGCGCTATTCTCCGTTGCCTTGTTGCTTGCTGCTTCATGTGCAGCGGCCGGCCAAGTCGAGCTTCCGGCAGATCTATCGGTACACCTCAGCGCTGAACCTGATCATGATCTGGTGACCGGCCAACCCATCACATTCACTCTGGTCGTGACCAATCATGGACCAGAAGCGGTGGACAACATTGCTCTTGAAAGCTCGGCGTTTGTCGATGAATTTGATCTGGGTTCCGCAGTTGCAGATTGCCCCGGACTCGGCCTGATCGTTGTGGACGGAAAATCATTCTATTACCTTTACATGTGGATCTTTACCTATTTGGGTCCACTGCAACCCCAGGAGTCGCGTCTATGCTACGTAACACTTCCTGTGAGTTCGGAAGCTCCTGACGCTTGGACGTTTGGTTTCCTGCTACCCGCGTCCTATGTAGATCTCAACCCGAGCAACAACTCCAGTTCGGTCACCTTGAGGCGCGGATCACCCACCGCGCGACCTATTCCTGCGCTATCGCCACGCATGCTCCTGTTGCTGATGCTTCTGATTGCATCTATGGGCGCGATGGCCAATCAGCGGCGGCATACTGGAAGGTCGTTTCGCAACAACCGGCCTCGCCGACACCTATGAGATCGCGCGCGCCTTGGCGTTGGTGGCACCGTTTGCATGGGCGTGGAAACCCAGCGTTGATCGGATTTTTGCGCATGGGTTCGACTGACTCCTGGCTGCGCGCATTGATCGGCGTGGCCTTGTTGCTGGCGTCTACGCACGTAACTGCCGGTTATGTCGAGATTCCGGCAGATGTATCAATGCACCTAAGCGCCGATCCTGATCAAGATCTGGTCACCGGCCAACCCATCACGTTCACTCTGGCAGTGACCAATCATGGGCCAGAACCTGTAAGCGTTTTGGTCGCGAGTAGTTCCCCATTTACCAATGAGTTTGTACTTTCTTCGGGAACCACGGACTGTAAGGATCTTGGTCTTGTCGTAGTAGACGGTCAGTCTTTCTATTACTACTACGACTGGGTACCCACCTCAACAGGCCCACTTGCAGTCGGTGAGACGCGGTCTTGCCACGTCACCTTGTCTTTGAGTGCACAAGCCCCAGACACCTGGACGTTCTATTTCTCCATACCCGTCTTCTATGTGGATCTCGACCCGAGCAACAACTCCAGCTCGGTCACCTTGAGGCGCGGGTCACCCACCGCGCATGCGGTCCCAGCGTTGTCGCCGCTCATGCTATTTCTGCTCGCCCTGCTGACAGCCACCTCAGGTGCAATGGCTGCTGCGGGAAGTCAGGTTGTCGCGAGTCTCGCGCGCATTCACGGGAAACCCCCAGGCTGACACCCGGGCCGTCTCGCAACGCAAATCCGGAGCCAGCAAGAGCCAAGGTCACTTGGGCTGAGAATGCGGCCAACGCTCCGCGCGGTTAGACTAGCGAATGCCGCAGATTCTGCTGTCGTTCTCGCGTAGGCGGGAATCCGGCGTCTCAAGGCATGTGCGCAAGGTTGCTTGATCCTCGCTTTCGCAGGGGAATCGACAAGCAGCAGATGGTTCAACCGCTGAACCGGGCTTGCGCACGAACTGGAAACTACCGACCTGGAGATGTACCGACGTGAACCCCCTCAACGACATCCTCGACCAGGATCTGGACCCCACCGAAACCCGTGAGTGGACCGAATCGCTGCAATCGATCATCCAGCACGATGGCACCGACCGCGCGCATTACCTGCTGGAGCGGAT
>SHNG01000106.1 GCA_004295005.1 Gammaproteobacteria bacterium | reverse complement strand
TCGACGAGCTGCGGCATGAGTTCGTTGATGGCCAGTTCAAAGGCGCTGGCGGCGCTGGCGGCATCCGTCGAGCCGGCCTCGGCGCTGGCTGAAAGCGCTTGGCTCGCAACAATGCGGTTGCTGTTGCGGTCGTACAGTTTCGCGCTGAGGCGGATGACAGCGCGGGGCGTGCCATCTGCAAGTTCGATCTGGAAGTCGTGCAGGTTGATGGCGAGCAGGTAGTCGCCGCTCAAGCCGGCATCCACCGCGCTGACGCCGTTGACCCGGGCATCGCTCTCAAACGCACGCACGACCAGATTGCGCAGCAGGGTGGGCGCCGGATCGCTCCAGCGCGCATCGGCATACACCTCAAGCACGCCCGCGCTCGGCATGATGGCAATACGGGCGGAATCAAGCGTGCTGCTGGATTGCGGTGTACCGACCAGCAGTTGCCAGGGCACGCTGGCGTTGTCCCGCGCGTGTGCGGCCATGTCCAGTTGCGGCGCGTAGATGGCAAAGGATCCGTGCTTGCCGGAGAGTGCTGCGCACGCGCCCAGCAGCAGGCTCATGCCGGATGCGATCAGGATGGATAGGGCTCGATTCATTCCGGCTTGAACTCCCGTGGTTGGTCGCGCCCGAGCAGCAGGGTGTTGGAACTGCCCAATTGATCGCCGAGTTGCTTGAAGGAGCGCAGGGTTTCCTGCAACTCGATCAGGGTGGGACCGACCTGGCGCAGGCCGCCCTCGCTGAAACTGTTGATGGCAGCCTGGTTGCGATCAAGCATCTGCCCGGCGGAACCGGCCACCTGGTCGATGGCGTTGATGGCCTTGTCGGTGGACTGGATGACGCGGCGCAAATCGGTGTCGATCAGGTGATTGGTGGTCTTGGCCATGCTGTCCAGCGTGCCCAAAGTGGATTTCAGTTCGCCGCTGGCTTCGGCAAGCTGGGCCAGCGCCTGGGCCAGGTCGTTGCGTTGCGCGGCGACCGTACCGGCCACGCTGTCGAAATGCGCGAGAGTCGATGAGACGTGTGCAATGTTCTCCTCCGACAGCAACTGGCCTATGCGCATCAGCGACTGGTTGACGCTGGTGACGATGTCCTCGCCCGAGGACAGCAGTTTCGACAAGGCCGACTCCTGGGCATGGATGCGCGGTATCGGTTCGGCTTCGGTTGGCAGAAGCGGCTTGCTGGTCGGCTTGCCACCGGAGAGCTGAATGAACGCCGTGCCGGTGACACCGAGCAGGCCAAGCTTGGCCTGGGTGTCCACTTTCACCGGCGTGTCACCGGCCAACTGGATGCGTGCGATGACGATGCGTGGATCGGCGGGGTCCAGTTTGAGCTGGGTCACCTGGCCGACATTGATGCCGTTGTACTGCACGAGGCCACCCTTGGAGAGCCCGGTCACGGCTTCGCTGAAGATCACGTCGTAGAGGTCGAACTCGCGGTCCGCACTGGTCTTGGACAACCACAGCACGAATCCGGCGCCGAGCAGGAAGGCGAGGATCGCGAAGGCGCCGATGAGGATGTGGTGAGCGCGGGTTTCCATGATCAGTGGCCTGCGGAAGTGAGGGTGTTTTGGCGAGTCCTTGCCTGCCGTGCCGCACGTCCGCGCGGCCCCTGGAAGTAATCGCGCACCCAGGGCTCGTCGAATCTCTCGACCACGTCCAGCGAATCGGCGACCAGGATCTTCTTCTGCGCGAGCACGGCAACGCGATCGCAGATCGTGTACAGGGTATCGAGGTCGTGGGTGATCAGGAATACGGTGAGCCCCAGGCTGTCGCGCAGGGTGAGGATGAGTTGATCGAAAGCCGCCGCGCCGATCGGGTCGAGTCCCGCGGTGGGCTCATCGAGAAACAGGATGTCCGGATCGAGGATGAGGGCGCGCGCGAGCGCAGCGCGCTTGACCATGCCGCCGGACAACTGCGAGGGAAACTTGCTGGCGGCATCCAGCGGCAAGCCGGCGAGCGCAATCTTGAGTTGCACCAGGCGGTGGATCATGGGGGCATCCAGCGTGTAGTGCTCATGCAAGGCAACCGCCACGTTCTCGGCCACGGTCAGCGAGGAAAACAGCGCACCGTTCTGGAACAGCACGCCGCAATGTCGCTCCAGCGCCGCGCGCCGCGCGTCGTTGAGGATCGCCACGTTCTCGCCTAGCAGATGAATCGTGCCCGCCGCCGGGCGACCAAGGCCGATGATGGCGCGCATCAACACCGACTTGCCCGAGCCTGATCCGCCGACCACGCCGAGGATTTCGCCGCGGCGCACGTCGAGATCGAGATTCTCGTGCACCACCTGTTCGCCGAACTGGTTGCGCAAGCCGCGGATGCGGATGATGGGCTCCGGCGCGTTCACACGTCGATCTCCAAAAAGAACACCGCGGCCAGCGCATCCACCAGGATCACCACGAAGATGGACTGCACCACGCTTGAGGTGGTGTGCGAGCCCACCGACTCCGCGCTGCCGGAGACCTTGAAGCCCTCCATGCAGCCGATCGCGGCAATGAGGAAGGCAAACAGCGGTGCCTTGCTCATGCCCACCCAGAAATGGCGGATGCTGGTGGTTTCCTGCAGGCGGGTGAAAAACATCAGCGGCGAGATGTCGAGCGTGGCCACGCAGACCATGGCGCCGCCAATGATCCCGGCAAGCATGCCGACCAGGGTCAGGATGGGCATCGAAATCAACAGGGCGATCACCCGCGGCATGACCAGAACATCGACAGGTTGCAATCCGAGGGTGCGTATGGCGTCGATTTCCTCGCGCGCCTTCATCGAGCCGATCTGTGCGGTGAACGCACTGCCGGAGCGGCCAGCCACCATGATCGCGGTGAGCAACACGCCGAACTCGCGCAGGAACGAATAGCCCACCAGTTCCACGGTGAAGATGCTGGCCCCGAAATCACGCAGCACAACGGCGCCGAGAAAAGCCACCACGGCCCCGACCAGAAAACACAGCAGGGCCACGATGGGCGTGGCGTTGAGGCCGGTCTGCTCGATGTGTGCCACCGTCGAGGTGGTGCGCCATTGCGATGGACGCAGTGCGCTGCGCGCGAACGAGGAGAGGATCAGGCCGATGAAGCCGAGCAGTCCTATGCTGTTGCGCCACATGGCTTCCAAGGCGTTGCCGACGTTGGCAACGCTGCCGAGAAATCCGGCATCGCGCTTTCGCTTCGGCGGTGGCACGCTTTCGGCCTTGGCAACGGCTGCGATCAACTGGCGCGTCGCGTCGTCGGCGGTCACTACCCGCTGGCTGTCGCCGGCAACAAGATCGAGCAGGATGCTGGCTCCCGCGGTATCGATGCGCGAAAGCGCAGCGGCATCCAGCGTGACATCCTTGCGCGCGCTGCGCCGCAGCTCGCTGCAAAGCGCCTCCAGGCGCGTGGCGTGATCCAGGGTCCAGTCACCGCGAATGGTGATCCGGCTGCCGTCATCGACCAGCTTTGCCGATCCGCGCTCGCTCATGCCCGAAAGAGTAGCAGCATTCCCGCACGCCGCCGTGAACGTCGTTTGGCTGTAGGCGATTGCGGGTCGATTGCAGGTCGGGCTTCAGCCCGAAAGGAAATGTCGGAGGTTCGAAATGCGTCGGGTTGAAACCCGACCCACGAAAACGCTGAAACGGCACCAACATGCCTACTTGCACCAGCGCAATTCGAGCTGTTGCAGGTCGGGCTTCAGCCTGACACCACGCATGTCATTCCGAAAGCGGGGGGTCGGGCGAATATAATCCGTGCGCCGTCCCTCCACGCAGCCCGGTCCATGACTGCCGCCTCCATGACAACGCGCGTTGAATTCGTCGTCGAGCTGGCGCGTCGCCTGCACGAATACGGCACGGCGGCGCCGCGACTGGAGGCGGCCGTCATCCTGGTTGGCAAACGCCTGGGTCTTGCCTGCGACATCCTCTCCACGCCCACCTCGATCATCATGAGCTTCTCGCGCCTGGAAAACGCTTCGGGAATCGCCGAGATGACCCAGGTGCTGCGTGTGTCGCCGGGTGACGTGGATCTGAAAAGCCTGTGCCTGGTCGACGAGATTGCCGATCAGGTCATTGCCGGCAAGCTGGATCTGGCCGAAGGGCGGCGACGCCTGCGCGCCGTGGGTTCTCGCACGCAGTCAACGGGCATGGCATTGCTGATGCTGGCGTCCTACTCGATTGCCTCTGCCTGCGTCGCCGCCATCCTGCTCACCGGTTGGGAAGGCGTCGTATCCGCTGGCGTGATCGGCCTCGTCACCGGCACCATCGCGTTTGCTGCACGCAAACGCGCAAACATCGCCGCTGCCTTCGAAGCCATTTGCGCACTGACCGCAACCATCATTGCGACCTTGAGTTCGATGTACATCGTGCCGATCCAGGTGCCTTCCGTGATCGTGGCCAGCCTGATCATCCTCATGCCCGGCATGAGCCTGACCGCCGCCGTGCGCGAGTTGTCGAGCCAGGACCTTGTTTCCGGAACGGCGCGCATGGCCGGTGCCCTGGCGGTATTGCTCAAGCTGGCCTTCGGCACGGTTGCGGCGACCCAGGTTTGCGCATTGTTCGGTTTGATCCCGCCACCGGTACCGATGAGCCGGGTGGAGCCGTGGACGGAATGGATCGCGGTGCCGATAGCGGCCATTGCATTTGCCATCATGTTCCGCAGCCCGTGGCGCTTCTTTCCGCTGGTGATCGGTTCGGTGATTGCAGGCTACATTTGCACGCGCGTGGGTGGTGCCTTTGTTTCCGCGCCGTTTGGCGTATTCGTGGGCGGTCTGTTGCTCGGCTCCAGCAGCAACGTGTTCGCGCGCGCATTCGAACGGCCGGGTGCCTTGATTCGCGAACCCGGCATCATCCTGCTGGTCCCCGGCAGCGTGGCTTTCCGCTCCATGAGTTTCGTCTTCGAGCGCGACGTCATGCTCGGCCTGGATACGGCAATCACCCTGACCACCTTGCTTGTGGCCCTGGTTGCGGGCTTGCTGTTCGGCGACCTGCTGGTGCCGCCGCGCCGCAAGCTGTGAGTGAAGCGGGGACCGGGGATCGGGCCAACATTCTCGTCGCCCCTGCGCAGGCAGGGGCCCAGTGCCCTGTTCAGCGAACAGTGCCAATGGCTGGTTTCCACGCATGGAACTGATTCTTGAAGGGACCCAGCGATTCCGGCAACTCTGCAAAAGACACTGGGTCCCTGCCTTCGCAGGGACGACGCTGAGGTGGATCGTTGCCTTCCCGCATCCCATCTTGTCTTCCTCGCCCGCTGGCGTACCCAGAGGGCATAAAGGAGAGGGTCGGGGTGAGGGTGGAACTTGTGAAAATGCCGTCGCCCCTGCGCAGGCAGGGGCCCAGTGCCTTTGGCGTACAGAGGAAATCGCAAACCGGGTATCGCGGCGAGCGCGCTCACTCTCGTCGCCCCTGCGCAGGCAGGGGCCCAGTGCCTTATTCAACGATCAGGGCCTTGGCTGGTTTCCACGCACGGAACTGATTCTTGAAGGGGTCCAGCGAGTCTGGCAACTCTACGCAAGACACTGGGTCCCTGCCTTCGCAGGGACGACGCTGAGGCGGAACATTGCCTTCCCGCATCCCATCTTGTCTCCCTCGCCTGCTGGCGTACCCAGAGGGCATAAAGGAGAGGGTCGGGGTGAGGGTGGAGCTTGCGAAACCAAGGGTCCGAAATCAGGAGGGTAGAGTCGACTTTACTGATATTCCCGCACGCCTATCGAACGCTCATCATGCAATGCGACTCGCGTGCGGTAACCAATGTCATTCGCTTTCTTGTGCGGCATCAACATTCCTGCAAATCCGGCCGCTACCATCGCGCCAACACAGAAAAGCTCGATGGCAATAAAGTTCGCTCTGACCCCTGTTCCAAGGGCAATACGATTGGCATGACCGGCAAGGCCTTCAGCTACGACGCCTTCAATCGTCTGCGCAGTGCCACGGTCGGCAGCACGCAGGTTGACTACCGCTTGAACGCACTCGGCCAGCGCATCTACAAGCGGGTGACGAGTCCCGGCAGTGTCGCGCGCAGTCTATATACCTACGCACCCTCAGGCGCGCCTTTGCAGGATTACATCGAAGCGCAAGGCTGGAACCAGTTCGTGAGTCTGGGCGGCGAGCCGATTGCAGTGATCAAGTCCAATGTGCCGTACTACCTGCACAATGATCATATGGGCCGCCCGGAAGTGGCGACCAATGGTACAAAGGCCGTCGTCTGGCGCTCTGCCAACAAGGCGTTCGACAGCGAGGTGACGCAGGACAGTTTTGGTGGGCTCAACATTGGCTTTCCCGGTCAGGTGCGGGACGCGGAAACCGGCACCTGGTACAACGGCTTCCGCGACTACGACCCGGCGACCGGGCGCTACCTGCAATCCGACCCGATTGGTTTGGGAGGTGGATTGAACACATATGCCTATGTGGGTGGGAATCCGGTTAGCCGCATAGATCCGTTCGGGCTGGCGGATCGCTATACATTTAACGGTACGGAGCTTATTGGCTACAACAGGTACGCGCCACCACCGTTCGATTCCGCACTTCAAGGCTCTGGTTTGCCACTTTGGATTCTCGAAATCAATGTGCCAGCGGTGTCCGGGCCGTGGGGGAATGGGAAGTTGCCAGAAGGAAAATACGGCGGGAGAAATCTGCGGAACCGCTCCAGTAATAAAGCCATGACTTGCCCGGATGGCAATGGTTGGAGTTTGGATTTGGACAACAAAGGGGGGAGGACAGAATTGCGAATCCACCCTGATGGCAATGTGCCTGGGACAGAAGGCTGTGTAGGTGTAGTTTGCGGATACCACGGCCAAGTCTACGATTCGCTGACGGATGGCCTACTGAGAAATGGCGGTGAAATCGAGTTGGAAGTGGATTACGGG
This sequence comes from Gammaproteobacteria bacterium, assembly GCA_004295005.1. Taxonomy (GTDB): domain Bacteria; phylum Pseudomonadota; class Gammaproteobacteria; order Xanthomonadales; family Rhodanobacteraceae; genus Dokdonella. The sequence goes on along the minus strand of SHNG01000106.1, from coordinate 14,633 downwards.
CCATGACTAGCGTGCCCATGAAATCTCTTTGGGCGATGGCGCTAGCCTTGCTGGCAGTGCCTTGTGCTGCCAGCAACAGGGACCATAAAGTGGACCTGATAACTATTGGCGCTCGATTTATTGAGGTTCATTCGCGCACCTCGCACAAGTCAGGTGATGCTGACGAGCAATTCATAGAAGACGTTATTACTCCGTCGGTCCATGCTGCGGTGGATGAAGTCGGGTCGGCGATGACAGATGCTCAACGTGATGCCGCTATTGCTTTCCTTCTGGTTTCTGAAAATTCTGCCAGCGAAGAAATTAGCGAAATCGCGGCGACGCTTTATGAAACGCAAAAAACGAAGTTGTGCACTTCGATTTCCAAGCTTACAAAATTGAAACGCACCATTGTTCTCAATCGCGTCAAAAGCGGCTTGGCTGGTACGGGGAAACCGGCACCACCCGCCATCTGTCCGTAGGATCAAAAGGGTCTGGATCATGGGTCCAGATCAAAGGAATCAGGGGCCAAGTAACATGTCACGGTACTTGCTCGTCGCAAGGTGCATCCTTATTGGGCTCGCAGACCTATATGTTGGCGCGTATCTCTTGAGATTTGCCGAACAGAATCTTGAGCTACCCAGTAACATCATCAAGCCACTAATAGGGCTTCCGGTTGCGATTGTTTTGGGGATGTACAGCGTCTTTCCCATGATGAAAGAATTTGACCCGGATCGGAAGAAGGAACAGTGATCGACGGGGACACCATTTCGCCGCTAACGTCGATCGATCGAGGCGGACAAAGTCTCGGATTCTGATCAATTCGATACAGCAATCCGGACCAAGCCGGTATGGTAATGCGGGTTGGTGGATTGTGATCGGCGGGTGATGATCGCGCCCTGACTTGCCGGGGCTCAGCGTACGGTCAGGTGCACGGCAGGAGTGCATCGAGGCATTGGATGACGCACGCCTGCCGGCGTTCGCCTTGAGTGTCGTTTCCGATGTTCCGCTTTGGCATCCTGTCTGCGCAGGTGCGGATATCGCCACCCAATTGCGAGGTGGCGAGCAAGATCAGAGGCTCCGCAGCGCAGGTGTTGGACCATGGAGAATGGAATGCTCGCAACTGCAGTCACCGCTATCGCTGCCACGTATCTTCTTGGTGGTCTCATTGCGCTCGCGCCGCGCAAGGCCGGCTACAGCCATATCAAGCACTCCATCAGCGAGATTGGTGAGGTCGGGGCGCCTGATCAACGCTTCGTTGCCTTTGGCCTGTTCTTGCCCATTGGTCTGATTCTGCTGCTCGTTGCCGGCCTTGCCCACCCTGTCTCGTCTGTGGCGGCAGCGCTTGCTTTGTGCATCGCCATTGGCTACATCGGTGCGGCCGCGTTTCCCTGTGACCGCAGCTCGCCCCTGCTCGGTACGGCGCGCCAGGCGCTCCACAATGTTGCCGGTGCCGTTGAGTACGTCGGCGGTGGTTTCGCCCTGATGACGCTTGCTGAGACTTTCGGGCAGCCTTTCAAGGCTGCCGGATTCATTGTGCTAGGCACCGCCATTGCACTGTCCGTCCTTCCTGCAAACTCTGTCCGTGGCGTGATCCAGCGTGTTGCGGAGGCCTGCCTGTTCGGTGGCCTTGCGCTGATCCTTTGGCGGCTTGGTGCCTGACCATTCGTGCATGGATTCGCTTGTCAAGCGTGATCGCAAGTCACGTGCCCAGTTCCGATACTTCAGGCAACGCGCATCGCGCAGCCCTCACTTCAACAGCGAGCGCAGCATCCACGCGGTCTTTTCGTGTGACTCGACGCGCTGGGTGGCCAGATCCGCACTGGGCTGATCGCCGGCTTTTTCCGCCAGCTTGATCGCTTCGCGCGCGGTGCGGGCAGAGGTTTCATGGCCTTCCACCAGTTGCCCCACCATTCCCTTCCAGTCCGGTACGCCGGATTCTTCCTTGATCGAGGAAAGCTTGCCGAATTGCGAGTAGGAGCCCGGAGCAAAAACATCCAGCGCACGGATGCGCTCGGCAATCACGTCATTGGCCAGCCACAGCTCGTTGTACTGCACATCGAACATCTGGTGCAGGCTGTTGAACATGGGGCCGGTCACGTTCCAGTGGAAGGCGTGGGTCTTGAGATACAGGGAATAGTTGTCTGCCAGCAGGCGGGACAGTTGCGTGGCAATCTTCTTGCGGTCAGCGGCGGAAATTCCGGTATTGATGGCCATGACGATGCTCCGTGGTAAAGGTTTTCCAGTTTGCGCCCGTGGCCCCGGATATGGGAATGAATTGTTCCAATGCAAGCCATAGGCGCGGGCTATCATGCGCGCCCTTGTGCACGCCGGGTGCGACAAGCCGACACATGCCACAAGCCTGAATGCCAATGCCCAATACCTTGCTGCCAAGATCCTCGCTCGACGATGTCGCCACGCGCGACCGTGGGCGCCTGATCGGGCGCTGGCAACGGCTGCATGCGGCAGGTGCGCAGGCGGATGCCGCGCAGGTGGTGAAGCTGCAGGCGGAAATCGATGCCTCGCGCGCTCGAGTCGAAGCACGCCGCGCACGCATTCCAGCCATCCGCATCGACGAATCCCTGCCCATTGCCGCGCGCAGCGAAGAGATCATCCGCCTGATTGGCGCACATCAGGTATTGGTGTTGGCCGGCGAAACCGGATCCGGCAAGACCACGCAATTGCCCAAGTTGTGCCTGGCCGCTGGACGTGGCGCAGCCGGCATGATCGGTTGCACCCAACCGCGACGCATTGCCGCGCGTACGGTGGCCCGGCGCGCCTCCAGTGAACTGGGTACGTCGGTGGGTGATCTGGTCGGCTTCCAGGTGCGTTTCGATGAGCGGATCGGCGATGCCTCGCTGGTCAAGTTCATGACCGACGGCATCCTGCTCGCCGAAACCCAGGGCGATGCCTGGCTGAGTGCCTACGACACGATCATTCTCGATGAGGCGCACGAGCGCAGCCTCAACATCGATTTTCTGCTCGGCTACCTCAAGCGCCTGCTGGCCAGGCGCCGCGACCTCAAGCTGATCGTGACGTCCGCCACCATCGACACCGCGCGCTTTGCCGGGCATTTCGACAATGCGCCCGTGGTGGAAGTGGAAGGGCGCAGCCATCCGGTCGAAGTGCGCTGGCGTCCGCCCGTCGAGAACGGCGATGCCAACACCGTCGATCAGGTGGTTGCCGCGATGGACGAGATCAGCAGTGCCGATCCGCTGGGTGACGTGCTGGTGTTCCTGCCTGGCGAACGCGAGATCCGCGATGCGCATCTGGCCCTGGGGCGACGCAAGTACCGCGAGACCGAGGTGCTGGCACTGTACGCGCGGCTCTCGGCCAACGAGCAGGATCGCGTGTTCAAGCCGGGGCCCAAGCGTCGCATCGTGCTGGCAACGAATGTCGCCGAAACCTCGCTCACGGTGCCGCGCATCCGCTATGTCATCGATAGCGGAACCGCGAGGGTCAAGCGCTACAGCCAGCGCGGCCAGCTCGAACGCCTGCATGTCGAAGCGATTTCCCAGGCGGCAGCCGACCAACGCAAGGGACGCTGCGGACGCGTCGGCCCCGGCATCTGCTATCGCCTGTACGCGGAAGATGATTTCGCGCAGCGGGCGCGCTTTACCGACCCGGAAATCCTGCGTACATCGCTGGCCGGGGTGATCCTGCGCATGTTGAGCCTGAAGCTCGGCGATGTCGCTGATTTTCCCTTCATCGAGGCGCCATCCGAACGGGCCATCGGCGATGGCTATCGGCGTCTGATTGAAATCGGTGCCATCGATGAACGGCATCGCTTGACCCGCATCGGCAGCGAAATCGCCAATGTACCGGTGGACGTGTCGCTGGCGCGCATGCTGGTTGAAGCGCGACGACTGGGCGTTCTGCGCGAGTTGCAGGTGCTGGTCTCGTTTCTCAGCATCCAGGATCCGCGCGAGCGGCCCGCACATGTGCGCGCCGAGGCCGATGCCGCGCATGCGCGCTTTGCCGACGTCAAATCCGATTTCAACGGAATCCTGAACCTGTGGGCGGCCTACGCCGAAGCCCATCAGGAGTTCACCCAATCACGCCTGCGCGACTGGTGTGCATCGAATTTCCTCAATTTCATGCGCATGCGCGAATGGCGCGAATTGCACCGGCAGTTGGTTGTATTGCCGGGATTCGGGAGTGGGGAGTCGGGAGTGGGTGAAAAGCCGGGAGGCGGGATTCGGGATTCGGGATTCGGAAACAGCAAAGGCAACCGCAAGAGCGACAGCGAAAGCAACAGCGCAAGCAAGAGCAAAGCGGGTTCTGCGCGTGCGCGTCATGTCGCCACGAACCCCGCTCTAACGAATCCCGAATCCCGAGTTCCGAATCCCGGACCTCCAACGACTCCCGAATCCCGAGTTCCGAATCCCGGCATCGATGAACGTGTTCATCGATGCCTGCTCTCAGGCTGGCCCACCCAGGTCGCACGCAAAGACGAGCGCAACCAGTACCGTGGCACGCGCGAGCGTCGTTTCGCGATCTTTCCCGGCTCGGCCCTGGCCAAGTCGCCGCCCAACTGGTTGCTGGCCGGGCAGATCCTCGACATCGGCAAGGTCTACGCCATGCAGTGCGCGCGCATCGAGCCAATCTGGATCGAACAGCAGGCGGCGCATCTGATACGTCGCAGTTGGCACGATCCGCATTGGTCGCGCAAACGCGGTGCGGTGTTGGCCTATGAGCAGGTCAGCCTGTTCGGTCTGGTTCTGGTGGAAAAGCGTGCCGTGCAATTCGGCAAGCAGGATGCGCAGCGCGCGCATGAGCTGTTCGTGCGCGATGCATTGGCGACCTGCGACATCGACACACGTGCCGACTTCATCCGCGCCAACGCGCGCGTGCTGGCTCAAGCCGCGGAGCTTGAGGCGCAACAGCGACGCGCCGGGTTGATCAAGTCGCAGGATGAGCTTGCGGCGTTCTTCAGCAATCGCTTGCCGGCCGAGATCAATACCAGCGCAGCGCTTGATGCGTGGTATCGCCGCGCAACACCTGCGCAGCAGGCGGCCTTGCGCTGGTCGCTGGCTGATGTGCTTGGCGGCACGTCTGCATCGGGTGCGGATGAGTTTCCGGCCGAGCTGGAATTTGCAGGCCAGGCCTTGCCGCTGGAATATCGATTCGTGCCGGGTGATCCGGCCGATGGCGTCAGCACGCGCGTGCCGCTGGCCCTGTTGAATGCGATGCCCGTGCATGCCGGTGAGTGGTTGGTGCCGGGATTGCTGGTCGAAAAGGTTGCCGAGCTGATCCGTGGTCTGCCGAAGTCGCTGCGGCGCAACTTCGTACCCGCTCCGGATTTCGCCCGGGCATTCATGCAGTCGCTGGATTCCTTCGCCGACGCGCGTGGGCAGTCGCTGGCCTTCGCCTTGGCCTCCTACCTGCGCAAGGTGACGGGTGTCGCGATCAGCGCCGATGATTTCAGCGGCATCGAACTGCCTGCGCACCTGCGCTTGCGCTATCGAATTTTCGACGCGCGCCAGAAGGAGATCGCCGAGGGTCGTGACCTTGCGGCCTTGCAGCGTGAATGGGCCAGTGCGGCACGCGAGGCATTCTCGCGTCGCGCCGATGCCAGCTTCAGTCGCGAGGAAGTCAAGGGATTCGAGATCGATGACATTCCCGAATCGATCCGCTCCGAGGAGGGCTTGCTGGCCTATCCCGCCCTCGTTGACCTCGGCGCCGGCGTGGGTTTGCGCGTGTTTGAGCAGGCAGACGTGGCACGCGGCGAGCACGCGCGCGGTGTCGAGCGCCTCCTGCGGCGCGGACTTGCCGATGCCATCAAGCGCTGCCGTCGCCAGTTGCCACTCGGCAATGCGACCTCACTGAAATGGGCGGGGCTGGGCAGCGTGGAAACCTTGCGCGCAGATCTGGTGGAAGCCGCGCTTGCCGAACGCTTGCATGCGCACGATCTTCAAGTGCGTACGCGCGCAGGCTTCGAGACCCTGCAGGAGTCGATCTCGCGCGAATTGTTCGGCAGTGCGGTCAAGCGCCTGGAGCTGGCCGAGGCCATCATCGAGGCGCATGCGGATCTTGTCGCATGGCTGGAGCCGCCCTTGATGGGCTTTGCCGCCGCCAACTATGCCGATCTCAACCAGCAACGCGATGATTTGTTGACCCCGGGGTTCCTGCGCGACACCGACCCCGTGCACCTGGGGCATTACCCGCGCTATTTGCGTGGCATGCGCCTGCGCGCGGAACGCCTGCGCCAGGATCCCGCGCGCGATCAATCACGCATGCTCAATGTGCAGCACTACGGGCGCACATACCTCAAGCGTCGCAGCAGTGGCGATGCCGACCCCGCTGCGCTGGACGCATTGCGCTGGTTGATCGAGGAACTGCGCATCTCGACCTTTGCCCAGGAGCTGGGTACCGCGGAGCCGGTTTCACCCAAGCGCCTGGCTGCGGCCATTGCCGCGCTGGATCGGGTTCCCGGGCGGGCTTGACCCCCAACCAATGCGCGCGTTGGTTGGGCAAGGGGCCGAGCCTACTCCACGCGCTTGACGCGGATGTCGCAGCCGCAGCCGTCGATATACATCAGCCAGCTACCCAGGCTCATGGGCTTGACCTTGACCCGCGGGGATTCCATCGGGAACCCGCTCTTGCCGGATTCCGCCTGCTGCCAGACCTGACCGTTCTCCAGCTTGACCTTGGTCTTGCCGGTCCATCCCTTGAACTTGCCGACGATCACCGACTCGATGATCTCGCGGCTGCTGTTGTCGACATAGAACTCGGTGGTGCCGTCCGCCTTGCGGATGGGGGCGCCGATGGCGCTGACACCCTTGCTCTGGATCCACTCGTTGAGGAACTTGAGCTGCTCCGGGCTCAGCTTGTCGAGGCCCGCGGCGTTGAATTCGTCCTGGGACATGCGTTCCTCCAGCGTGGGTGCCGAGGTCTGCGTTTGTGCCGAGACGCCCAGCGAAAGGCCGAGCAGAAGGACAAGGATCAGGGTTCTGGAAGACATGGATTTGGGCTCTCGGGGGTGGTCAAAGCGTGACCAGTTGATCGAAAAGTCTTTGATTAACGCGAGGTTAATGGATGCAGTGCATCAATACACAGGTTAGAATCCGCACAACGCAGTCTAGCACCGGGCAGCGATTCGTCGCGCGCCTGCAAAATTCAATCGAGGCGGAGGCATGCATCACATGACATCCTGCAACGATTTCCCGGATACCCACGAGTACAGAGATTCAATGAAACGTATCAGCAATTCGATCCATTTCGGCATTCTCGCGGCGGCTTCGACCGCCCTCCTGGCGGTCGCGCCATTGGCCGACGCGGCCAAGCGTTCGATCACCGTGGGTGGCGACAACGGCTCCGGCAACCAGGCTACGGCCTTGCTGGATTCCGCGATCAGCGACGCGTTCCGCTACGAGCGCCCGGGCGTGGGTGCGGCCAGCGCCACCGCTTACATGAACGCACATCTGTTTTGTGCCGAGACACCGCGCAGCGCAAACCAGGTTTCCTTCCAGCCGCGCTACCAGTTGCCGGCCCTGGTTGGCGATGACGTGTGGAAGTTTCCGGATGTCTACGTGAGCACCCTGACCTATTCCGGCAATGGTTTCTCTGGAGCGGGCGAGCCTGCACTGGAAGTTGCCGTGGCGCATGGAGCAGCGAGCACGAAGATGCGTTGCCTGACGGCAAGCTCCGGTTCCAGCCTGGACATGGCCAGCGTGAGCCACGGTTTGTTCGACAGCACCTTTGGCAGCGGCGCCACCGCCGCGCCACCCGCGACAGCCCACCAGAACATCAAGGTCAGCGGCCAGTCGTTCTCCGGTTTCGGTGCGTTGGCAGTTCATGTGGTCAAGCTGGAAACCGAGTTCGATGGCACGACGCCGACGGCGGTCAGTTGGACCCTGGTCGACGGCTACAACACCAAGGCGCTTTCGGCCATCGCCGATGCAAGCTGGTGCGTATTGCCGGCCGCCTGGGTCGAGGGCACCACGCCTCCCGCACAATTGTGCGACGACCCGGGTCTTGGCGTGGCCAAGCAGACCGGCCAGTTCGTGCGTACCGAGTTGGCTTTCGCAGTAAATGACACCCCGAAGTTCGTGCTGGTCTATCGCCCGGTGGTGGGTACGCCCACGGCCGGCACCGCAGTCCAGGGTTTCGCCGCATTGCGCACTGGCGGCGGTCTGCTTTCGGCATCGGACGAAGCGCAGGACTGGTACCACGACGACAGCATCTGGTACGCCTACTGAAGCCCAATCGCGCAATGGGTGCGGGCTTGGCCTGATCCCGTTGCGCAAATTGCCTGATCCGCGCTGGGGATCAGCAGCAAGCCAGCTTGGCGGGCAGCTCTGACCGGGGCTTCCCCAATCTGCGTCGGGTCACCGCGGCCCTTCGACGCATCACGTTTGAATGCAGGATCGGTTGTGTCCCAGCAGCCCGTCGATGTGCTTGCCCTGATAGATGCCAGGCTGTCCCGGTCCAGCGATTCGCGCGCGCGATGGGATGCCTCGCGTGCCGCGCGCGAGGCGACCCTCGATGTCCTGGAGCCCCTGGCCACCGGGGTCGCAACGCGCAACGCATTCCTTCTGCACGAAGCCGACCTGTGCGGCTGCGAATTGGATGCGGCCGAACTGCAGGCATGCGGCAGCGACGTGGTCGAACTGGTTGAAGGCCAGCGTGCCGCAGAGAAGGTCTGGTCGCTGTATGCGCAGCGGGCCTCGCCGGGAGCGGCAGAAGGCTTGCGTCGCCTGTTGCTGGCCATCATCCGCGACCTGCGAGTGGTCTTCATCCTGCTGGCGCGCCAACTGGTGCGCATGCGCATGGCCGCTGACCTGGATGAAAGCGAGCGGCGCGCATTGGCGCAATTGACTTCGGATATCCATGCGCCGTTGGCCAATCGCCTCGGCATCTGGCAACTCAAGTGGGAACTTGAGGACCTCGCATTTCGTTACCTGCAACCGGAAACCTACCGGCGCATTGCGCAGTTGCTGGATGAGCGACGCTCGGATCGCGAAGCCTGGATCGCGCAGGCGCGGAGCCTCTTGCAGGCCGCCCTGGAAAAGTCCGGCATCAAGGCCGAGATTGACGGACGCCCCAAGCACATCAGCTCGATCTGGAAGAAGATGCAGAAGAAGGGCCTGGATTTTTCCAGCCTTTACGACATCCGTGCGTTGCGTGTGCTGGTGCCGGATGTTCCTTCCTGTTACGCGGCGCTCGGTGTCGTGCATTCGCTGTGGCCGTTCATTGCCGGCGAGTTCGATGACTACATCGCCAGCCCGAAGGGCAACAACTACCAGTCGCTGCACACGGCGGTGATCGGGCCGGACAACCGCACCCTGGAAGTGCAGATCCGTTCCCACGACATGCACGCCTATGCCGAGCTCGGATTTGCCGCGCACTGGCGTTACAAGGAAGGCGGTGGTGGCGATGCCAGCTTCGAGCGCAAGATCGCCTGGATGCGTCAGTTGCTGGAAAGTCGGGATGACGCCAACGACGATGCCGCCCTGCTTGCCGGCTTCCGCACCGATGTCATCGATGACCGGGTCTACCTGCTGACTCCCAAGGGGCAGGTGATGGACCTGCCCAAGGGCGCGACCGTACTCGACTTCGCCTATCTCATCCACACCAGTGTCGGCCATCGCTGCCGTGGCGCCAAGGTGAATGGCCGCATCGTGCCCCTGACCTTCCAGCCGGTCAGCGGCGACCGCATCGAGATCCTCACCGGCAAGACCCAGGAGCCGCGACGCGACTGGCTGAATCCGCACCACGGTTTTCTCAACACCGCGCGTGCACGCAACAAGGTGCGCAACTGGTTCCGCCAGGCCGATCGCGAGATCAATATTGCGGCGGGACGTGCGGTTCTGGAGCGCGAACTGAAACGACTGGCCCTGCACAACGTTGAACTGGAAAGCCTGCCCGGCTTGTTCAAGGTGCGCAGCCTGGAGGAATTGTTCGAGGCCCTGGCCCTGGGCGACATCAGTGCCGGACACATTGCACGCATCCTGCATGAGCAGAAGGCGGAGAACGAACCTGCACCCGTGCGCGCGGAAGCCGTGCCGGTCAAGCACGATTCCGGCAAGGGCGCGCTGGTGATCGAGGGGGTGGGCAACCTGTTGACTGTGCTGGCGCGCTGCTGCCAGCCATTGCCCGGTGATTCGGTGTGCGGATTCATCACCCGCGGACGCGGCGTCAGCGTGCACCGGACCGATTGCCGCCAACTGATCCGACTGCGCAACCTGGATCCGGATCGCATCATCGAAGTGGAATGGAGCGGAGCCGGGCAGCGCAGCTATGAGGTCAATCTCATCGTGCGCGGCTACGACCGCAAGGGATTGCACAAGGATGTCAGCAACGTGATCGCGGCGGCCAACGTGAGCGTGCTGGTGGTCGATGCGCGAGTCGACCCCGCGCGCAACGAGGTGCACATGAACTACCGCCTGCGGGTGACCGACTTTGCCCAGCTCTCGAAGCTGCTCGGCCAGTTGCAGGCGGTGCCGAACGTGATCGAGGCGGTCCGCCACGCGTAGCCCGCTGTTCGCTGCTTTGGGCCGCAGCGGGCTTGGCAGCATTGGGGATCTGGACCGCAGCCGTCCCGGCTGCATGCGGACAGAATGTCCGCGCTCCCAGTGCAGGGCGAACCGCGCAAGGCTCCCAAGGTGGCGATCGATGGCGCGAGGTTGTGGACGGGCTGATATGCTAGCCACATCGCTGCACTGCGGCATGAAACATGGGCCAATCCCCAACGTGATCGAGATTCCCGGTTACCGCATCCTGCGCCAGCTTGGCCGCGGTGGCATGGCCACCGTGTACCTTGCCGTGCAGGAATCGGTCGACCGCGAAGTGGCGATCAAGGTCATGTCGCCGGCACTGCTGGTTGATCCGAATTTCGGTGAACGCTTCCAGCGCGAAGCCAAGATTGCCGCGCGCCTGCATCACCGTCATGTCGTGGGCATCCACGATGTCGGTCGCATCGGTGACTACCACTACATCGCCATGGAGTATCTGTCCGGCGGGCCCGTGCTCAGCAAGGACGGGCCGGCGCGTCCGGTACCGTTTGCCTTGCGCGTGACCCGCGAGATCGCCAGCGCCATCAACTACGCGCAGCAGAAGGGATTCATCCATCGCGACATCAAGCCTGACAACATCCTGCTGCGCGACGACGGTTCTTCGGCACTCACCGATTTCGGCATTGCGCGGGCGAATGATTCGGCAACGCGCATGACGCGCACCGGGGCCGTGGTCGGCACACCGCACTACATGAGTCCGGAACAGGCACGCGGCAAACAGCTCGACGGGCGCGCCGACCTGTACAGCCTCGGCGTGGTGCTCTACGAGATGCTGGTCGGCCGTGTTCCGTATCACGCGGAAGACTCGCTTGCGGTCGGCATCATGCACATCACCCAACCGGTGCCGATGCTGCCGGATCACCTGAGTGTTCTGCAGCCCCTGGTGGACGGCATGCTGGCCAAGGAGCCTGCCGACCGTTTCCAGACCGGCAACGAGGCGGCGCTGGCCATTTCGCGCTACGAACAGGCCATAGCCAATGGCGAACTGGCCGGGCTCGATGTCAGTCCCGAGCCCGCGCAACGCGAGCAGAATCAAGTGGAAACCCGGGTTTCGCCAGCACCGCGCACGCCACAGTCGCCGAGGCCGGCTGGCCGCGCCCAGGATTCACGCCTGCGCTCGGATCCGAGCCTTGGTCGCATGGAAGAAATCCTTGCCGCAACCGACGATCACATCCTGCGCGCCAGCCGCGTTTCGCGGCGCAAGTCCGCAAGCGCAGGGCGAAGGGTCTGGCCGTGGCTGGTTTCGGCAATCGTGCTGCTCGCTGTGGGTGGTGGCGCGGTGCTGCTGTGGAAGAACCAGGATTGGCTGCGCGGTTTCTTGCCGGCCACCGAGCTCAACGACATGCTGGCGCGTGCACAGAAGGCGCTGGATGCGGGCACCCTGGACGGCAATGCCGGCGAGAGTGCGCGTGAACTGTTCCAGGCCGCGCGCACCCTGGATCCGGACAATGACATCGCGCGCCGTGGCTTGAAGGCGGTCGGCGAAAAACTGCTGGAGCGCGCGCGCGATGCGCTGGCGCGCAAGGACTTGAGTCTCGCGCGGCGATCCGCTGCGGCTGCGCGCGAGTTGCTTGGCGGCGGTGTCGAAGTCGATGCGCTTGAAAAGGCCGTTGCCCAGCTTGATGCGCGTGGCACCCAGACCGAATCCTTGCTGGCTGCGGCGCAGGAAGCCCTGGGCAAGGACAAGCTGCTCGGCGACGAAGGTGCCGTGGCCCTGTACCAGAAGGTATTGACGGCAGAGCCCGACAACGCACTGGCCAAGGCTGGCGTGCAACGCAGCGTGGAAGCCCTGGCGCTGCAAGCGAATGCGGCGATCAAGACCGGCGACCTGGTGAATGGTTCCGCACGCATCGAGGACATTGCCCGCATCCTGCCCACCTTTCCCGGTTTGCCCGAATTGAAGGCGAAACTTGCCAGTCAGCGCGATCTGGCGGCGGCTGCACTTGCGAAGGATCTGGATCGCGCCGAAGCGCAACTTCGTGCGGGGCGCATCAGTGGCGACAGCGAATCCGCCCAGGCGCTGTTTGAAGCGGTGCTGGCACTGGATGCCGACAATCCACGCGCGCGCAGCGGGCTGCGCAAGGTGGCGCAAGCGTTGATCGTGCGGGCGCGGGCCGCCATCGAGGATTCCAACAGCGAACTTGCCGGAAAACTGCTGAGCCAGGCGGAAACCCTGGCACCCGGTCAGGCCGACCTCAACGCCGCGCGGGTCGAACTGCGCGAACTGCGTGAGCGCCTGCAGATTGCGGCGGAGCGCAAGGTGAGCTCGCCTGCGGAAATCGAACGGGTTCGCGTACTCATCAGCGAAGCCGATCAGGCCATGACCGCTGGCCGCCTGATCAGTCCGCCGGGCAACTGCGCGTACGACAAGTACCGTGCTGCGCTCTCCATCGATGGTGAAAACCAAATGGCCCAGGAGGGACTGCGCCGCCTGCCGCTGCGCGCGCGCGAGCTGTTCGACCAGGCCATCACCGAAGCCAACCTGCAACGCGCGTCGGGCATGCTGGAAGTCGTGCGCCAGACTTCACCGGCCGATGCGACGATCCCCGGCCTGGTCGAGCGCTTGGCCAATGCCTATATTGATCTGGGCGAGAAGCGGATTGCGGAGAAGCGTCCGGACGATGCCCGCCGTGCCCTGCAATCGGCTCGCGCGCTGAGCCCGAACAACGTGCGCCTGGGTGGGCTCGAGCAGAAGATCGGAACCACGCCGCCGACATCCGGCTGAGACAGGCTCGTGCGCGGAGGACACACGGCGTGTGCATCCTGCTGATTGCCATTGATACGCTGATCGATTGGCCGCTGATGCTGCTTGGCAACCGCGATGAATTCCATGCGCGCCCAAGCACGCCCGCACAACCCTGGGCCGGTGCATCCGATTGCCTGGGTGGACTCGACCAGGTGGGTGGCGGAAGCTGGCTCGCGCAGCGCAACGACGGCCGTTTTGCCGCGGTGACCAACCTGCGCAGCGGCATGCCGGCGCAGGCACCGCGTTCGCGCGGACAACTGGTGCACGAGTTTGTCAGCGGATCGCAAACGGCCGCCTGGTTTGCCGAGCAGGTGATTCACCACATCGACGAGTACGGTCCATTCAATCTGGTGTTCGGCGATGGAACAGCGGTATGGGCCATCGATGGACACAGCGAAACCCTGCATCGATTGCGCAGCGGGGTTCACGTGGTGAGCAATGGACCGCTAGATTGCAACTGGCCCAAGGTGCGCCGCCTGCGTGAACGATTCCAGCAGGCGATCCGCGGCGGCCGGCGCGATGATGCAAGCCTCTTGGGTCTGCTCGCCGATGAAACGCAACCGGATCCGCAATCCTTGCCGGATACCGGCGTGGGTCCCCAGCGTGAACGCATGCTGGCGCCGATCTTCATTCGCGGCGAGCACTACGGCACGCGCGCCAGCACTCTGGTGTTGCACCACGAAGACGGCAGTGTGCTGTTCCGCGAACGCAGTTTTTCTGCGGCGGCCTCAAACAGTGACGAAGTTGCCTGGCGTTGCCTCGCCATCGATGGCGAATGGCAGCTTGAGTGAAGCAAAGGAAACTCTGATCAATCACAATTTTCGTCACCCCGGCATACACCGGGGTCCATTTTGCCCTTGATTCCATTGGAACAAGATCAAGATGGGTTCCGGCTTGACCAGCCCTCCGGCTGTTGTAAAGCGCCTCGCCGGAATGACGAACAAAATCAGAGCTTCCCAAGGGCAACTCAGGTGGGGTGATGTTGATCAAGTCTCGCAGCTACCAATCGCCCGTAAACGGGCTCCTACACAAAGCCCAAGGCGCGCTTCCACGATGCTCGACGCCCGGATGCTTCCGGGTCAGAGGTCGAAGATGCGACGGATGGCACGCCGCGCGGCGGTGAAGGAAAAATGCTCCTGCATGGTGGCGAGCGCGTTGTGCGAGAGACGATTCCACAGCGCCTCGTCCTCGTGGACTGAAACCACCGCATCGGCAAACGCCTCCGCGCTGTCGGCCACGCGGATGTCGAAACCGTCGCGGGCGTGGATGCCTTCCACCGCAATGCCCGTTGCCACCACCGGCAGGCCACAGCTCATGGCCATGGTGACCTTGCCCTTGACCCCGGCGCCGTAGCGGATCGGTGCAATCGAGACGCGACAGCCATCCAGCCAGGG
>SHNG01000103.1 GCA_004295005.1 Gammaproteobacteria bacterium | reverse complement strand
TGGTCACCGGATGGCCAGTGGCTGGCCTACACCTTGACGGCAGACAACGGCCTGACCCGGATCTGGCTGTACTCGCTCAAGGATGGTTCGCGAACGCCTGCCACCGAAGCGACTTCCTCCGCATTCAATCCGGTGTTCGATCCCAAAGGTCGTCGTCTCTACTTCCTTTCCAATCGCGATTTCAACCTGCAGTTCAGCGCCTTCGAACAGAACTACCTGTACGTGGACGCAACACGGATTTACGCGCTGAGCCTGTCGGCACAAGGGCCCTTCCTGTATGCCGATGCGGATGCCGACAGCGCAGATGAAGCAAAGGACAAGCCGGCGGCCGCGGCAACGCCGAGCATTCGCATGGACCTTGCCGGCATGATCGGTCGCGAGCAGGTCATGAACGCGGCAAGCGGCAACTATCGCAATCTTCAGGCCAGCGCCGATGCGGTCTTCTACGGGGCGGGTGATGGGGGCCGCGACGATGGTGCCTTCGACTTGCGCATGCTGGCGCTGGATGCGGACAAGGACATCACCCTGGCCAAGGGCTTGTCGGATTATCGTCTGGCGGCGGACGGCAGCAAGGTGCTGGCCCGCGCGGGCGACAAGTTTTCGCGTATCGAAACCAAGCCCGATCAGGACCTGGGCAAGTCCGCCCTCGACCTGTCGCGCATGAAGCTGTTGATCGATCCGCCGCGTGAATGGCGCCAGGAATTCACCGATGGCTGGCGCATCCTGCGCGACTGGTTCTATGACCCCGGCGTGCACGGTGGCATCGAGCGCTGGAATGCGGTGCGCGCGCGCTATGCGCCCCTCGTCGATTACGTCACCACGCGCCAGGATCTGGATTACCTGTTCCAGGAACTGGTTGGTGAAGTGCAATCCGGCCATGTCTACGTGCAGCAGGGCGACGAGCCGAACATCGAACGCACGCCCGGTGGCCTGCTCGGTGCCGAGATCGTGGCCGATGCCAGCGGCTATTTCCGCGTCGAGCGGATTTTTCCCGGCGCAAGCCAGGATGAAGGCCAGCGTTCGCCCCTGGCGGAACCCGGCGTGCAGGTGCGAGCAGGGGATTTCATTCTTGCCGTGGATGGCGTCGATGCGCGCACGGTCAAGAATTTCTACCAGTTGCTGCAAGGCAAGGGTGGACAAAAAGTGAGCCTGCGCGTCAATGCGCGCGCAAGCAGCGAGGGTAGCCGCGAAGTGCGCGTGGAAACGCTGACTTCCGAACAGGAGCTTCGTTACACGCAATGGGTAGGCGAGCGCCGCGCCATGGTGGATCGCCTCTCCGGCGGACGCATCGGCTACATCCATGTGCCCAATACCGCCGTGGACGGCAACCGCGAGTTGTTCAAGGGCATGCTGGCCTACGCCGACAAGGAAGCCCTGATCATTGATGATCGCTACAACGGCGGCGGCTTCATCCCCGATCGCATGATCGAGCTGCTGGCGCGCAAGCCGCTCAACTACTGGAAGCGGCGTGGGCTGGATCCGCAGGCCACGCCCATGCTTTCGCACAACGGGCCCAAGGCCATGCTGATCAACGGGCTTTCCAGTTCGGGAGGCGATGCGTTGCCGTACTACTTCCGCAAGCTGGGTCTCGGCAAGCTGATCGGTACGCGCACCTGGGGCGGCCTGATCGGCATTTCCGGCAATCCTTCGCTGGCCGATGGCGGAATCCTGCTGGCCGCAACCTTTCGCTTCCTCGATACGGACGGTCATTGGGCTGTCGAGAACGAAGGCGTCAGTCCCGACATCGAGGTGATCGACCGCCCCGATCAGATCGCGGCCGGCCACGATCCCAGTGTCGAGAAGGCCGTGGACTTGCTGATGGCCGAGCTTGGGCCGAATCCGCGTGCAAAGGTTGTTGCGCCACCGGCACCGACCGACTTTGGAGCACCAACGAAGCCTTGAGGCTGCGCTATCCTGCGTGGCCCTGACTCGCGCGCGGAGCGTGCCGCCATGCAGTGTTTCGTCTACAAGAGCCTGCGCAAGGCGGATACCTATGTGTTCCTGCGCGCACAGGATGCGTTCGAGCTGATGCCGGACGCCCTGCGCACGCAGTTCGGTGAACTGGTGTTCGTCATCGAGATCGAGCTTTCACCCACGCGCAAGCTGGCACGCGAGAACGTCGAGGTGGTCATGGCCAACCTGGTGGCGCAAGGCTATCACCTGCAATTTCCACCCGTGCCCGAGAGCGCGGGCAACTGATCCGGCGCAAGCGGTTCCGACGTCGATATACTGCGGGCGTCGCGATTTCCCTGTTGTCAGATTGAGCATGCTCGAGCAATCCCCGCAAACACCTGCGCCGCATCGTCGCTCGCTGCTTGCCGGCCTGCTCAGCTTCATTCCCGCGTTTGCGCTGATTGCCACCAGCCTGCTCAGCACGCATCCGGTAGTCGTGCTGGCATTGCTGGCGGGCAGCGCATGGATGCTCACGGCCATCTGTGCCGGAATCGGTTACGCCATGGAGCGCGATTTCCTGCGCAGCGTCCTCCGGCGTGGTTCCGTCAGCTTCTTCATGCTGGTTCTGCACGCCTCGTTCATGGCGCTTGTGCTCGCCGGTCCGGTTTGGTGGCTGCTGGATGAACCTTCCCTGCTGGGCGCCTTGCTGCTTTCCGCCGCATTTCTCGTTGCATTGCTGGTTCCGTGGCGCATGTGGCCCGCGTTGACATGGCCGCTGATCGTGGACGAGGTGCATGCCGAAGCGGCATCACCGGGTGTGGTTCTGCGACGCAGTTTCGCATCGGCGCTGCAGCTCACCGACGAGCATGAACTGTTCTTCAGCCACGGCCTGTTGTCATCGCTGGCCATGTTCCTGGTTTGCGCGGGCGCGTTGGTGATTGCGCTCTTCCTGCCCGCTTTCAGCTTCGAGATGCGCCTGTCGGCGGCGGTTCTGTACGCACTGGTTCTGGTGCCCTTGGCCAGCCTGGTGCTGGTGACACGTTGCATGAGCGCCATTGCCCTGGACGCGCGGGCGCGCAGGTCCGAATCACGCAGGGAAGTCGTGGACACGGAATCGCCAGCGCCACCCGTGCTCGCAGCCGATCTCGGCGTGTTCGATGCCAGCGTTGCCCTGCTTGCCGCCGCGCGTTCGGGCAATGTCGAGCTCGCCCTTGCTGCGCTGGAGCGCGGTGCCAATCCCGATGCGGCGCCACTGGCCGACGAGCGTGACCAGCGCAGCGCGCTCATTCATGCCGTGCTGCTGCCAGACCTGCGCCTGTTGCGCGCATTGATCGGCAGGGGCGTGGATCTCAATCACGCGCATTCGGGCTTGTCGCCCCTGCTGGCCGCCAGTCGCGACAGCTTGCAGGGACGCCCGGAAGCCATCATGACCCTGCTGGCCAATGGCGCGGACCCGGATGTGGTCGATGCCGCGCTCAACACGCCGTTGCATCACGCGGCCTTGTGCAGCGAGCCCATCGTTGCCGCCTTGCTGCTGGATGCGGGTACGCGCATCAATGCCGTCAATCGCGATGGCATGACGGCACTTGGCATCGCCTGTGCCAACGCCAACTGGGCGCTGGCCACGTTCCTGCTGGATCGCGGCGCACTGGCCGAAGTCGAACATGCACAGCCGGCGATCCTGCTGGCGGCCTCGACCGCCGAAGACGACGCCGAAGGCGTGCGCCTGCTGCTCAAGCGCAAGCACAAGGTGGATGCGCGCGGTCTGCTCGATCGTACGGCGCTGATGGCGGCTGCGCTTGCCGGCCACCAGGCGGTGGCGGAGGTGTTGCTCGGTGCCGGCGCGCAAATGGCCTTGCGCGATCGCAATGGAACCAATGCACTGATGGAAGCCGCGCGCTCCGGATCGGTCGCCATCATCCAGTCGCTGGGTCGGCGCAAGGTGGATCCGGATCTGGTCGACTCGCTGGGACGCACTGCACTGATGATCGCCTGCGGTTCGCGTGCCGGCGGTGAGGATGCCGTGCGCGCCCTGCTCGATATCGGCGCAGACCGCGCCCTGATTGCCGGCGACGGTCGGCGTGCGGTCGATTTTGCCGCGGCCATCGGGCGCTGGCCGATTGTCGCCATGCTCGATCCGGGCGTTGAACTGCCGACCAGCATGGCCGGTGAACTCGCCGAGACGCCGCTCGATGCCGCACGACTTTTCGATGCCCTGCGCTTCGGCAACTGGCCGGTTGTCGAGGAACTTCGTGCGGCCACTGTCGCGCGTCCCGCGCACGAGCTGGCGCAAATCTATCTGGGCCTGCAGGACGTAGACCTCGGGGCTGCACGCGACTGGATCCTCAATCTGGGTTTGCCCGCCGACGTGCGTGTGGGCGGCGGCAAGACCCTGGCCGATGCATTGCTTGAAGGCTTGCCGAACACGGCCGTGGCCGCGATCCAGTTCGCTCGACGCGGATTTCCCATGGGTGGTGCGAGCTTGCTTGCGCAGGTGCTCGCCTTGGCTCCGGTCGGTTCCGACAACGGCGAGCTCTGCGAGCTGGCGGGAGAACTGCTGCAACGCGGGGGTGATGGCTTTGGTCGCGCCGGCAACGAGGCCACGCCGTTGCATCTGGCCTGTGCGCTCGGCAATGCGGCCCTGGTCGAGGATCTCTTGCTGCGCGGCAGCGACCCCAACGCCCGCGACACCCGCGCCCGTTTGCCCTTGCACTACGCCTTGAAGTCGGCATCGAGCCACGCCACTGCAATCGTCAAACTGCTGATTCGCCACGGCGCGGATCCGGAACGAGCGGCGGCCAGTGGCGAAACGGCACTGGGCCTCGTGCTTTCACGCGCCGACCGCGAACTGAACTACTGGTTGAACTGGCCACGCTGGCGCTTGCCAGGGCGCGCGCTGGTGGCGGCGGACTTGCCGGCAGCGGCAGCGGCCGGCGATGTCGATGCGGTCGACAAGCTGCTCGCCCTGGGTTTCAGCGTGGACAGTGTCGACAGCCAGGGTGCGAGCGCGCTGATTCGAGCCGCGGGTTCTGGTTATGCCGCACTCGTGGTGCGCCTGCTGGATGTCGGCGCCAATCCCGGATTTGCCGCGCAATCCGGCGCAACCTGCCTGTCCGCAGCGGTTTCCGCGCGGCGCGAGGCGGTGGTGCGTACCCTGCTTGAACAAGGCGTGGAACCGGACCAGCGCCTGCCGGGTGGCGGCACGCCGTTGATGATTGCCGCGGCACTGGGATTGCCGCGCCTTGCCGAACCCCTGCTCACGCGCGGTGCCGATCCCAACGCCGTGGATGCGCGCGGCAATACCGCGTTGCATGCAGCCGCCCAATTCTCCTTCGACAGCCGGGATACCGCGGTTGCGAAAGAACTGCTGGCCCTGCTCCTGCGCCACGGTGCCCGCGTCGACAGTCTCAATCCATCCGGGCAGGATGCCTTGCTGATCCTGTTGGGTGCACGCGCCGAACCCGGAGCGGAGTGCGAGGCCGGTCATCTGGCGCAGCTCACCGGCCTGCTGCTCGACAAGGGCGCTGCCATCGATCGGCGCGACAGTCGGGGTGTCAGTGCCTTGCACTGCTGCGCCATGCACGGTTTGCTCGGTGTGGCGCGCATGCTCAAATCCCGCGGCGCGGCGCTGGACCAGGTCGATACACTGGGCCGCACGGCCGGCGACATCGCCGCCTTGCTCGGTTACGTCGATGTGGCAGCCGAACTTGGCGCGGTGCGACCGAGCGTACCGGGACCACGGCTGACATTGCGCAAGCGTGTCAGCGACAATTGAAGCTGCGAGCACGCCGGAAATCCGAGGCCATGAACAAACCCGATTTCACCCATTTCGGATTCCGCGAGGTTGCGCAGGATGACAAGGCCCGGCTGGTCGGTGAAGTGTTCAGTTCGGTGGCGCGCAACTACGACGTGATGAACGACCTCATGTCGTTTGGCGTTCATCGCCTGTGGAAACGACATTTTGTCGCCACCAGCGGAGTACGCGGTGGTGATCAGGTACTCGATCTGGCCGGTGGCACCGGTGACATTGCCAGCCTCCTGCATGATCGGGTGGGTGAGCGCGGACAGGTGGTAATCGGCGACATCAACAACGCCATGCTCAGGGTGGGTCGGGATCGGCTGACCGATCGCGGCCTCGTGCGCGGCATCGACTACTGCCAACTGGATGCCGAAGCATTGCCGTTTGCGGAGGGCCGCTTCGATTGCGTGACCATGGCCTTCGGCTTGCGCAATGTCACCCGCAAGGAGCGTGCGCTGGCCGAGATCCATCGCGTGCTGAAACCCGGTGGGCGCGCGTTGGTGCTGGAGTTTTCCAGCGTTCGCGCGCCATGGTTGCGTCCGCTCTACGACTTCCATTCCTTTTCCGTGTTGCCACGGCTGGGTCGGATGATTGCCGGCGACGAAGCCAGCTACCGCTACCTGGCCGAATCGATCCGCAAGCATCCCGATCAGGCGACCTTGAAGGCGATGATGGAAACGGCTGGTTTTGCCCGCGTCGATGTGCGCAATCTGTCCGCCGGCATCGTGGCGATCCATCGCGGCTATCGCGTGTAGCGGTCCGGCCGGCAATCACGCACACATTCGCCGCTGTAGAGCCGGGCTTGCTCGGCTGTCGCCTCCGAGCCGAGCAAGCTCGGCCCTACAAGTCGGAATGTTGGGGGCGGATCAGCCGCCTGCCATGTGACGACGGCTGGATGTGCTGGGCGCACGGGGTGTTTCAAGGGATTAGCCGGACAAGGGGCGGACCGCATCCTGTGGCCCGTGCCCCCCTTGCCCGGCCAGGGGGACTTGGCTGAGGGTCGACTCCCTCACATGGGTCAAGCATGCATGCCAAGCCGGGTTTGCGATAGCTGTCAGTTCTGACAGCTAGTCAGGAGGCGAAAAATGTGCTAGGGGCACGTGCGACCGGCCGTCCAGTGCTTGTTAAAAAATCGACTTCCTGTCGATTTTTCCAATCGCTGGTCCGGCACATGTCCGTACCCGCTCCCGCGAATCAATCACTTGCGTGATCAAAACGCGTCCGGCCATCCCTGGCCGGGCTTCGAGGCTGAAAAATTCACAGCCTCTCAGAGGCTGATCAATTGCAGGCTCAGCGCGCGCGCGATGGCCTGGCGGCGTCCGGTCACGCCCATTTTGCGGGCGGCGTTGTTGAGGTGAAAGATCGCGGTGCGCTCGGCAATGTCGAGCAGCTGGCCGATCTCCCAACTGGTCTTGCCTTCTGCCGCCCAGCGCAGGCAATCCTGCTCGCGTTGGGAAAGTTGTGCCGTTGCCGCCGGCATCGAGCGCTTGTGCACGAGGCCTTGATCCGCCTCATGCATGAACGAGGCAATCAATTGCAGTTCGCCGAGTTTGGCCAGGTGCCGGCCTGCCTGTTCGGCACTGCGCACGGCCACGGACAAAAGCCGTGCCTGGGCCAGGGGCCCGTGCAGGGGCATGCCGATGCCGACGCTGAGCCCGAAATCCGCGGCTTCCGGAAAGTATTCGGTGAGATAACCGTCGCGTCGGGCGTGCGGATCGGCTGCCCACAGGCAAGGAGTGGCATGCTGCCGGCAATGATCCAGCACCGGGTCGATGCGTGCGTAGTGTCGGCGCTGGTAATGCGCCAGCCATTCCTCGGGCAAGGTGCCGAGCCGTTGCGTGGGCACGGTCGTTGGCGTGGCAAGCGTGTACACCCAATGCGCAAAGCCCAGGTCTTCGATCAGGGCCGAGCTTCGGGTCTGAAGCTGCCCGGTGGATTCGCACTCGAGCAGGCCCAGCAGCTTGTTCCAGCGATCACGCATGCATGATTCCCCCGCTCGCGACTATACGCCGAGTTGCCGCGCAATCGCAGGGTCCCGGGCGACGCCCGTGCCGCCCAGCCAAACCCGGGCTGCCCTGTGAATGGCATACTGGCGCGCTTGATGAGGAGATGCCATGAACTTCAATGCCTTGTTCTGTTTCCTGATGGTCGCCTCTGCCGGAGCGCAGGCCGGGACCGAGTCCGATCCACACAGCTATGCCGAACCGGACAAGGTCACGGTGAACGCGCTGGCGCTGGACCTGGCGGTGGATTTCGACAAGCGGGAACTGGCCGGTTCTGCCGAACTCTCGCTGGACTGGCACGACGCCGCGGCGCATACCCTGGTGCTGGATACGCGCGATCTGAGCATTGAATCGATCAGTGCCATTGCCGCCGATGGTTCCAGCAGCCCCGCTGCATTCACACTTGATGCGCGCCATCCGATTTACGGATCGGCGCTGCGCATCGAACTCAAGCAGGCGGTGCCCAAGGTGGCCATCCGTTACCACAGCGCGCCCGGTGCATCGGGCCTGCAATGGATGACTCCGCAGCAGACGGCCAGCGGGAAACACCCGTTCATGTTCTCGCAGTCACAGGCCATCCATGCGCGCAGTTGGGTGCCCTTGCAGGACACCCCATCGGTACGCTTCACCTATTCCGCGCACATCAGCGCACCCAAGGGACTGCGCGTGGTGATGAGCGCCAACAACGCCATCGATGCCGCGCTCGACGGTGATTTCAGCTTCAACATGCCGCAACGCATCCCGTCGTATCTGATGGCCATTGCCGTCGGCGAACTGGATGCGCGCAGCACCGGGCCGCGAACGGCGGTGTATGCCGAACCCAGCCTGGTACGCAAGGCGGCGCGCGAGTTCGAGGACACCGGGAAAATGGTCGAAGTGGCTGAAAAGATCTACGGCCCCTATCGCTGGGAGCGTTACGACATCCTCGTGCTGCCGGCCAGCTTCCCGTTTGGTGGCATGGAAAATCCGCGCCTGACCTTTGCCACGCCCACCGTCATAGCCGGGGACAAATCCCTGGTCGGCCTGATTGCGCATGAACTGGCCCACTCCTGGTCCGGCAACCTGGTGACCAACGCGAACGCACAGCACATGTGGCTCAACGAAGGCTTCACCACCTACGTCGAGAACCGCATCATCGAAGCCCTGTATGGCGAAGAAGACGCCACCATGCAACTGGTGGTGGACGATCAGGAATTGCTGGAGGAGATGAGGGGCTTGGCGGGCTACGCCCAGTTGCTGGTCACCCAGCTCGAAGGCAAGGATCCGGATGAAGCGCTGAGCGGCGTGCCCTACGCCAAGGGGCGCTGGTTCCTGCGTTTCCTCGAGTCACGATACGGACGCGATGCCTTCGATGCCTTCGTGCGTTCCTACTTCGATCACTTTGCCTTCCAGAGCATCACCACCCAGGATTTCCTCGACTTCTACAGCGCGCAGTTGGAGAAGGAACATCCGGGCAAGGTGAGTGCCGCCGAAATCAACGCCTGGTTGCATGAACCGGGCATACCCGCCGATGCGCCGAAAGTGCACTCTGCCCGTTTCGACGGGGTGGACAAGGCAGCCGCAAGTTTTCTCGCCGGAAAACTCGGTGCCGACAAGCTGCCGGCAAAGAGCTGGGTCACCTACGAGTGGCTGCGTTTCATCAATGCCCTGCCAGCCAAACCCGAGCTCGCGCAGATTGCCGCCCTGGACAAGGCCTGGAAGTTGAGCGACAGCGGCAATGCGGAAATTGCCTTCCGCTGGTATGTGGCCAGCATTCGTGCAGGTTACCTGGAGTCGCGCCCACAGATTGCCGCATTCATCCAGCACATCGGCCGACGCAAGCTGATCGTGCCGATCTACGAAGAACTGGCCAAGACCGCGGAAGGCAAGACATTTGCCATTGCGCAGTACCGGAAGGCCAAGCCGGGCTATCACCCGATGACCCAGGGCAGCATCGAGAAAGTGCTGGGACTTTGAGGCGTCGCTGGGCTTGCAATGCTCAAACCTGCAGAACTGGCGCCGTACCTTGAATCACCTCGCCCGCGAGCGGGAAAAGTCGAACATCAGCTTGTGCGCTTTGAATCACCTCTCCCGCTAGCGGGAGAGGTCGCGCCAGGGGCGCGGGTGAGGGTGAAGCCTGGGCTTGGTCGAAGGTTCGTGCTTGCGTGTTGCACCACCCACACCCCAACCCTCTCCCGCCATCGGGAGAGGGAGAAAATCAGCCAGCGCGCGGTGTCTTGAATCACCTCTCACGCCGGCGGGAGAGGGAGCAAAAGCCGCCTTGCGCGTCCCGTATGCCATGCCCCGAATCCCGAATCTCCTCTCCTCAATGCATATCCCAACCCGGGGTGCCCACGGCGGGGATGGCCTCCGGTGCGACGGATGGAATGGGCTGGGTCTTGAGTTGATTCTCCAGGTGGGCAAGCGCCGCTTCCAGTTGCGCATCGCCGCCGCCAAAGGTGTCATGCGGCAGATTCACCACGGCGATGTCCGGTGACACGCCGCGTCCCTCGATCAGCCAGCGCCCGTTCTCGGCGCTGAACTGGCCGAACTCGGCAATGCGTGCGATGCCGCCATCCACCAGTGGGTTGCGTCCCGACAGCCAGATGCCGGCACCGGCGGTGCGCTGACCGATCAGCGGTGCCAACTTCAGTGCCTTGATGCCGGCGGCAAAGGTTTCGCCGTCCGAGTAGGTGCGCTCGTCGATGAGCACCACCAGATGACCTGCAAAGGTTTGCTGCATGTTGAACTGCGGGCTTGAATGTTCGTAGGTCCAGAATGCCCAGCGCCTGCGCAGCAGCTTTTCGATGATCCAACTGTCGATGTTGCCGCCGTTGTTGCGGCGCACGTCGATGATCAGGCCTTCGCGGTTGATGTTGGTGTAGAACTCGCGCGCGAAATTGGCAATGTCGCTGCCACCCATGGCGCGCAAGTGCAGGTAGCCGATGCGACCCAGGGACTTTTCCAGCACGCGCGCACGCCGGCTCTGTTCCCAGTCGCCATAGCGCAATGCGGCTTCGCTGCGATCATCGACGGGCACGGCCACCGTCTTCAAGTCCTGTGTGCCGCGGCGCAGGTCAAGCAGCACTTGTCGACCCGCCTGGTTGGCCAGTGCCTCGGCCACATCGGCAGCGTTCCTGACCACGCGCCCGTTGACGGCGGTGAGTACATCGCCTTCGCGCGCATCGACACCCGGCTGCGAAAGCGGCGCGCGTTCGCCGGGCAATTCCGGATCGCTGCGATAGATGCGTGCAATGCGCAGGCCATCGGCTTGCGCGACCAGCTCGGCTCCCAGGCCGGCCGCCTTGGCCGTCTCCGCATCCTTGCGCATCTCGCCGCCACGCACCTGCGAATGCAGGATGCCGAGTTCCGCAGTCATCTGCCCGAGCAGGTCATCCAGCTCCCAGCGATCGGCAACGCGCGACAACATCGGTTCATAGCGCGCGCGGACCGCGTTCCAATCGAGGCCGCGCATGCCTGGGTCGAACGAGAATTCCCTGTGCATGCGCCAGGCGTCGTTGAACATCTGCTGCCATTCCGCGCGCGGATCGATGGCCAGGCGCCAATCCGCAACACGCACCTTGTTCTTGTCGAGCGCATCCGGAGCCTTGGCGCCGGCATCGACTATGAACATCTCGCCGTTGCCGCGTTCGCTCCATTTTTGCAACAGCATGCGCTTGCGATCGGCAGACAATGCAAACTGACCGATGCCATCGCTGAAGGTCGCCGGCTTGTCGCCCTTGTTGTCGATGGCAAGACTCAAAAGACGCGAGGCATCCTCGCCTGCGGGCTGCTCGAGAAAGTACAGGCGCTTGTCGTCGCTGCCGAGCGCGCTGTAGTTGCCGGCATCCAGTGGAACCTCGAACAGGCGCGAGGCGAGGTCTTCCCAGTCGACGGCGGGCAAGCGAGGCGCATCGGATTTGTCCTTGGCCGAATCCTGCTTGTCGCTGGCGGCGTCCTTGTCCTTGCTGGAGTCATCGGATTTTGCCGCGCTCAGTTCATCCGCCGACTGGAACGGAAAGCGGTTTCCCGCCTGCAGTGCGAGCGCGTAGATGCGGGTGCGCTTGTCGAACAGCGGACCCATGTTGCGATCACCCCAGGGAGCGCCGGGGGTGGCGACAAAGGCGCGGTCGGACAGGAAGTACAACCATTTGCCGTCCGGGGAGAAGCTGGGCGCGCGGCTGTCGTAGCGGTCGCTGGTCAGGACCTGCTTGCGGCTGCCGTCGCGTCGCATCAACACCAACTGGTTGCGCACCTCGTTGCTGTCCGGTCGCGCAAACGCGATCAGCGAACTGTCGGGCGACCACTGCACGGAAGCATAGGTGTCATCGCCACCGAACTGCCCCTGATCAAGCACCTGCACCTTGCGCGTGGCCAGATCAAGCACCGACAAGCGGGCGTCCTTGTCGTCGAAGGCGATGGCCTTGCCATCCGGCGACGGATACAGGCGCCAGCGGCGCGTCGTGGAATCACGGGTCAGGGCGTCGCCGGGTCCGGAGCCATCGGCAGGGAAACGCCAGATCTCCTCGTTGCCACCGATGTCACTGATTGCATAAACCCATTTGCCATCGGCACTGGCAACCGCGGCACGCGCCCGCGCATTCTTCGGCACGGCGATATCGATGCGCCGACGTGCATCGGTGGCACCCAGGGTTATCGCGCCGCGCGCAACCAGCACTGCGCGCTCGCCCTTGGCATCCAGGCTGACCGAATCGAGGAAGTCGAGCGGCTTTTCCAGCCAGCGCGTGCGGCGTTGTTCGAAATCACTGACCAGGTCGATGGCCACCACGCGATCCTCGCCGCTGTCGAGCGCCAGCACATGGATATCCGCGCCGTACTGGTAGACGATGCGGCCATCCCGCAACTGCGGGTTGATGACATCGAAATCGCGGTGCCGGGTAACGGCCTGGCGTGCGCTGCCATCGGCCGCCATGCTCCACAGGTTGTCGCTGCCGCTCTCGTCACTCAGGTGATACAGGCGTCCGTTCCACCACATGGGATTGCGCAGTGACGCCGCAACCCCGGCGGCGAGGCGCGTGGCCTCGCTGCTGCCATCGGCCCTGGCCCGCCACAGTTGGGCCATGGCACCACCGCGATAACCGCGGGCGTGATCGCCGGTGATGTGCAGGCCAAAGCGGGTGAAGAAAACATTGCCGTCCGTATCAAAGCTGGCCTGATTGGCATCGGCGAACGGCAGGCTGCGCTCAAGCAGGGTGTCGGGATTGACCGCGCGCAACACAAAGCTGCTGCCCGGACCAACCACCGCACTGCTGGCGTAGAGAACCTCGTTCTGCGCAGTCCAGCCAAGCACATGAACATTGCCGGCGCCAAAGCTCAGGCGCTTGGGCGCGCCGCTGGCGAATGGCATGACATACACCTCGGGGCTGGCATCGTAGCCGGCGACAAAGGCAATGCGGCGACCATCCGCGGAGATCGCGGCCTCGGATTCGAGTCCGGCATGCGTGGTCAGGCGTTGCGCGCTGCCACCGGCCAGCGGTACCCGCCACAGGTCGCCTTCGGCAGTGAACACCAGGGTGTCGCCGTGCACGGCCGGATACCGGTAGTAGGCGGTTTCCGCATGAACAGCCGAACCCATGATCAAGAACAACAGCAAGCCCGCCAGCATCGATTTCATGTTTGTCTCCCCGAACCAGGCGGGCATTGTGCCGGGATGCAGCCGCCTGCGCGTGGCCGGATAGTCATGCCTGAAACCGGAACCCGTCGTCATTGCCGGGCCCGATAGGGCGTATGCTGGCCATCATTCCGCATAGAATGCGCAGCACCAGGCCGTAGCCCCGCGGACTTTTGGAAAACGCCATGTTCCGGATATTGATCGCCAACAGCAAAGGCGGTTGTGGCAAGACCACCCTGACCACCTCGCTGGCCGGCTATTTCGCGCGCAGCGGGCGGCGCACCAGCCTGATGGACTGTGATCCACAGGGCTCGTCCATGGCCTGGAGCAGCCAGCGCCCCGCGCATCTGGCGCCGGTGCAAACCTTCACCAGCAACAACCCCAGCCATGGTCTCACGCCGGGCTGGATGCTCAAGGTGCCGGCGAATACCGAGGTGCTGCTGATCGACACTCCCGCCGGACTGCGTTCCTACGAGTTTGAGCAGTTCGCCCGCCATGCCGATGCGCTGGTGATTCCGGTGGTGCCTTCGCCGATCGACCTGCGCGCGACCCTGATCTTCATCGACATGGTGCGCAAGCTCGATGTCGTGCGCACCGGGCGCATGCGCGTGGCGATGATTGCCAATCGACTGCGTGAGCGCACGAATTCCGCAAAGCAACTGGATGCCACGCTGGAGCGCCTGACCGAAGCGGCGCTGATCCGCGTGCGCGATTCCCAGGTCTACGTGAGCCTGGCCAACCTCGGCCAGAGCGTGTTCGACAACGACAGCAGCGCAGTACGCACGCACCGGGATGACTGGACCACGCTGCTGGAATGGCTGGAGCGCCGTGCCGCGGAATCGCGCACCGGCGGCAAGGTCACCGAGTTGCCGACCTCGTCGCAGCGCCTCGGCAGTTGAGCGTCACCTTCAGGCAAACTCGCGCGGCAACGTCACGCGCAATCGGTTAGGCTGCGCGGCGGATTGGCGCCGCAGCGCTTCGGTCCCCGTTTTCTTCCGCGTCCGCCCGGCGGCGTGGCCATCCGCTTCATGCAGGAATCAATAGACGTGCGCACGATTTCCCGAATGATCCGATTTTTCCTCATGGGCTGCGCGCTGTCAGCCACCCTGCCGGCAATCGCCGGGGAGCGCGAGGACGAAGGCAAGAGTGCCGGTGACGAAAGCTGGCAGATCGAACAGCGCCAGCGGTGGTTTGAAGAAACGCGTGGACTGCGCGGGGTGGCCAATGCAAGCGCGCTGCGCAGCGCAGCGGTTGCGGCCTTGAAAGAGGAGCGCGCGCGGCAGGATTCCACCCAGACCCTGCTCGGTGAGAGCTGGCAGGAGATCGGCCCGTCCTCGATGAACATGCTCAGTTGGATCATGGGCCGTGTATCCGGTCGCCTGAATGCCATCACGCCCCTGCCCAGTGACGAGAACACGGTCTATGTCGGTGCCGCGGCGGGCGGTGTCTGGAAAACCACCAATGGCGGCCAGGGTTGGACGTCCATTTTCGATCAGGTCGGAACCTTGCCGATTGGTGCAATCACCCTCGATCCCGCCACACCTTCGACGCTATGGGTGGGAACCGGCGACAAGAACGGTGGTGGTTGTGCCGGCTATTTCGGACAAGGCGTATTCCTGAGTGAGGATGCCGGTGTGAGCTGGAGCGCGCGCAATGGCAGCGGTCCGACCAGCATGCCGCTGTCCGTGGTGAACGCGGTGGCGGTGCAACCCACCGACAGCAATGTGATCCTCGTCGGTGGTGCGGGTGCCTGCGATGCCAATGGAAACCTGTCGGGTGCCGGCATCTACCGATCAATCGATCGCGGCCTCAGTTGGAGCAAGGTGCGCAACAACAACACCGAAGACATCCTGTTCGTGCCCGGCACGGCAACCGTCTACGCGGGTCAGAATGGACTGGGCGTATTCAAATCCATTGACGGTGGATTGAACTGGACCAGTGTCAGCAACGGCCTCGGCATCAGCGGCTCGCGCCTGCGCCTGGCCATGGCGCCTTCCGA
The DNA here is from genome assembly GCA_004295005.1 of Gammaproteobacteria bacterium. GTDB lineage: Bacteria > Pseudomonadota > Gammaproteobacteria > Xanthomonadales > Rhodanobacteraceae > Dokdonella. The sequence continues at coordinate 6,850 of SHNG01000103.1, read as the reverse complement.
CAGCAACGTGATGTACGTGCTGAACGAGTCCAAGCTCTATCGCAGCGGTGATGCCGGTGCAAGCTGGACATTGCAGAGCAACGCCGCCTGCGAAGGCCAGTGCACATACAACCAGACCTTGAGTGTGCATGCGACGAACCCGGATACCGTGCTGGTCGGTTCCATCCGCTTCTTCAAATCGACCAATGCCGGCGTCACCCTCACCCCGCTGACCAGCACCTGGGGAAGCTCGCAAACCGTACATCAGGATACCCATGTGCTGCGCTGGTCACTCAGCAATCCGGATCGTTTCTGGGTTGGCAGCGATGGCGGCATCTGGCGCAGCGACGATGGCGGCAGCACATTCAACAACATGAATGCCAACATCAACATCACCCAGTTCTACGACATCGCAGTCGATCCGGGTGATGCCAATATCGTGTTTGGCGGCGCGCAGGACAACAGTTCCTCTGGACGGCGCACCAGCACGGTATGGAACCTGACCTTCGCCAGCGGCGACGGTTTCATGAACGCCATCGACGAGAACGACCCAACCATCGTGTTCCAGACCAGTTATCCCTCGGGTGGTTTGCCCTACATCGTGCGCAGCACCACGGGAGGAGCGCCGGGCAGTTTCACGCGCATGTTGAACTCGGGGCTTGGCTCCGGGAGTTTTCCCTGGGTGACGCCGCTGGCAACGGCTGGCAGCCAGTTGTTTGTCGCCTCGGATGAGGTGTATCGCGCCAACACCCTTGGCAACAGTTGGACCCAGGTCAGCGGCAGTCTGGGCAGTTCGGCTTCGGTGATCACCACCGACATGCGCGGCGTGCTCACGCCGACCTATGTGGGCACCTCGACTGGAAAAATCTTCTTCAGCGCCGATGCGGGAATTGCATCGCCGGTGTTCAGCGATGTCACCGGCAACTACTCGGGCGGCAGGGTTTCGGATATCGCCATGGATCCGGTCAACACCCAGCGCGTGTTTCTCACCCGTGCCGGTTTCGGGGCGGCGCGCCTGTATCGCTCGGCCAGTGGCGGAACTTCCTGGACCGCGGTGGGCAATGGCTTGCCAAATGTGCCGGCCAATGCCGTTGCGATTGATCCGCTGGATGCCAATCGCATCTTCGTCGGCACCGACATCGGCGTGTACCAGAGCACCGATGGGGGCGACAATTTCGCCGCGTTCTCCGCCGGTTTGCCGCTTGGCCTCGTGGTCACCGACCTCGAAATCGACGACATCCCGCATGTGCTTACGGCCGGAACCTACAGTCGTGGCGCATGGCGATTGCTGCTCAATGGCAGTGCAGGCAACAGTGCGCCGACGGCGGATTTTGAAGTCAGCAGCGCCGGTCTTGATGCAAGTTTCAGCGACCACTCGCTGGATCTGGATGGCAGTGTCGTAGCCTGGCAGTGGGACTTTGGTGATGGCAGCCCCCTGGCCACCACACAAAACCCGGCACACACATTCGCCGCACCCGGCAGCTACACGGTTTCCCTCAGCGTGACCGACAATGGTGGCCTAAGCTCCAGCTATGCCAAGGTGGTGCGCTTCAATCGACCGCCAATTGCGCTGGTCAACGGCGTCGCCCTGACCAATCAGAGCGGGGCACAAGGCGAGCAACTGCTGTACACCCTGGAAGTTCCGGCGGGCGCTAGCAACCTGCACTTTGAAACCAGTGGCAATGTGGCCAACCAGGATGCCGATCTCTATGTTTCGCTGAACGGACAGCCGCTTTGCCAGTCTGCCGGCCCCGCTGACGAGGAGGTCTGCAACATTGCCAATCCGCAACCCGGTACATGGCTGGCCACCGTGGATGCCTACTCGGCGCTCACCAATTTCACCATCCTCGGCAGCTTCGATGCCCCGGTCGACCTGATTTTCGCCGACGGATTTGATTGATCGCATCCACGCGTCCCGTTCGCGTCGGGTCGGGTAGGGTCGGATTGGTGTTGCGATGCGTGGCTTGTTGCGGCAGGCTGCGTACTTGCGCCTCGCGCCACGACCCTGGAAGTGTCATGGACAGAAGGGATGCACCGACATCACATATGCGCGCGCTGTGCCTTGCGCTGGTGATCCTGCTGCTGGGGTTTACCACCAGTGCGCTGGCGAGGATCAGCACCATCAAGCCCGGCAAGGCGCCGGAGCTGAATGCCGATGAAGGCCTGCTGGTGGTGGCCCTGGACACCGATGTGCACATCGATCGCGGCTTCGTGCAACGGGAAGGCGCAAAATCGGAACTCGTCGTCCTGAAGGAAGCCGAACCCGGACGCAACCTGCGATTGCTCAAGCTTCCCGCCGGTCGCTACCACTGGCACAGCCTGCGCATCGGCAACTGGCAGATCAATTCCACCATGCTGGTGTGGCCGTTGTCCGGAAGACCCGAGTACGAGTTCGAGGTGCGTCCCGGGATGATCAACTACCTTGGCGAAATCGTCTTCAGGCGGAGTGACTCGTACGGCGCGAACCTGTACGTCATCAACCATGGTTTGCGTGCACTCGACTGGTTGCGCGCCGTGCATCCTGCGACCTTGGCTGCGCATGAATTCCGCTATGGCGGACGCTATGGTGATCCGTTTCCCGGATTCTATCGTGAGGCCTTGGCTGCGCATGCCGACCCCGACCCGGGAGCCTCACCCATGCGCACGCCGCCCGAGCCGGTTTCCTTGCCGATTGCTCCAACCTTGATGTGGCAGCAGGATCGTGTGCAAACCGCATCGCTCAATCCCCGCGGGGATGTACTGGCCATCCAGGTAAAGGAAGATGGCAAGGAGCAATGGTATGTGGATCTCGTTGACCTGAAACACAGCCTGGTGCAGCGCATCGCCAAGGGTGACACGCCATTCGACAATCTGCTGTGGGCGGGTGATGAAGATCTGGTTTTGTCGGCCGACGGCAAGGGAATTTTCTCGCAAAAGGACCGACACCGGGAAGCGGACAGGTTCGTGAGTGCCGTGCATGTTGCGCGCACAAGTGCAAGCATGTTTTACGTTGAGGCTTGGAGTCTGCCCTGGCCTGGTCGCGTCCTCGATGCGGTTCCGATTCGCCCCGGTCACGTCGTGCTGGAGTCGCTGACCGCAGATGGTCAAATCCGCGTGGAAGAACTCGATATCAGGAGCAAGCAGGCCTTCGAGGCCTACCGCAATCTGACCGCGAGCAGGCCGCTCAATTGGCCAGGCAACGGCGAGCATGGATGGCTGGTTGATGGCGAGGGGCGCCCGGCTGTTGCGCTCACATACGTTGGCCTGGAACTTGTTCTTTCGCGTCCCCAGGAAGGAAAGCTGGTTGAGTTCCTTCGCCTCAATTCCGAATCGGCATTCGTTCCCGTCGCCACCTCTCGCAATGGCGCCTCGCTCTACGCGATCACCGACGAGAATCGAACCCAGCGAGACCTCGTCGAGTACGACATTGCTGCGGCCAAGGTGACGGGCACCCTGTTCAGCCGACCCGGCATCGACGTGCACTCCACCATCTTTGGCCCTGGCCGCCAGCCGATCGGCGTTCGCTACTACCAGGACGGCAATCTGCTCAGCGAATACTTCGACGCCAGCAACCAGCATGTGGTCGAGTTGCTCAAGCAGGCGTTTCCCGGCCGCATGGCTTCCGTCATCGACAAGAGTGCAGACGGGACCCAGTTGATACTTTGGGTCGAAGCCAGCGACTCGACCCCAAAGCTCTATCACCTCGACCGGCGCACTGGAAAGGCGCGCCTGATCGAGGATTCCATGCCCTGGCTCAAGACTATTGCACTGGCCCCGAGCCAGGTGCTGGCGGCCCGCAGCAGTGACGGCCTCGCCATTCAGTCGTATCTGACCCTGCCGTCCGGATCGGGCAAGCGGCCGCTGGTCGTGATGCCGCATGGCGGACCGGTGGGTGTCAGTGACAGCTTGCGCTTTGACCGCGACACCCAGTTTCTCGCTTCGCTCGGCTATGCCGTACTGCGCGTCAACTTCCGAGGCTCGGATGGTTACGGCAAAGCTTTTCGCGATGCCGGCCACGGAAGTTTCGGCACGGCCATCGAGGACGACATTGACGCCGCACTCAAGGTGGCGCTCGCCAGTCATCCACTGGATGAGCAGCGCATGTGCGTGCTCGGCTTCAGTTACGGCGGATATTCGGCCCTGGTTGCGGCCGTGCGCTGGCCCGAGCGCTTCCGCTGCGCGATCTCTGTTTCCGGTGTATCCGACCGCAACCTGCAATTCACCGCCAGCGACACGGGACGCAGTGAGGTTGGCCGCAAGCAACTGGAGTTGTACATGGGCAACCCGGACAGTGCACGCGAGAAATTGATCGAGACTTCGCCTGCCTATCAACATGCGAAATTGCGCGTGCCGGTGATGCTGGTGCACGGTGTGGACGACCAGCGCGTGGACTACGAGCAAACCCTGCGCATGCAGCGCATGCTCGAGCTCGATGGTCGACCGCCGGTCGGCCTGGTGTTCGAGAAGGAAGGCCACATGATCCAGGATCTCGCCAACATCGACACGATGTGGAAGGGCATTGCAGGCTTTCTGCAGAAGCATCTGGGCAAAGGGGAATCCGGCGCGGCTGAAAACAAGACAGAGGAAAAACCGAACCCCGGAAACTGATCAGGCTTCCAGCCTCAATTGCGCAGACGCCAACCGCTGCGGAAGATCCAGCAGACGATGGCAAGGCACACCAGCAGGAATCCAAGCGTCATGCCGGTGCTGATCGCAATGTGCACGTCGGCGCGGCCGGTGAAGCTCCAGCGGAAGCCGCTGATCAGGTACACCACGGGATTGAACAGGGTGACTTTCTGCCATGCCGGCGGCAGCATGCTGATCGAATAGAACGCACCACCGAGGAAGGTGAGCGGCGTGATCACCAGCAGCGGGATCACCTGCAGTTTCTGGAAGTCGTTGGCCCACAAGCCGATGATGAAACCGAACAGGCTGAAGGTGATTGAGGTCAGCAACAGGAAGCCGAACATCCATGCGGGATGCGCGATTTCATAGTCAACGAAAAAGCGCGCGGTAGCCAGGATCAAGAGGCCGAGGATCACCGACTTGCTCGCCGCCGCACCCACGTAGCCGATCACCACCTCGAACCACGACACCGGCGCCGACAGAAGTTCGTAGATGGTGCCGGTCCACTTCGGCATGTAGATGCCGAACGAGGCGTTGGAAATGCTCTCGCCCAGCAATGACAGCATGATCAGGCCGGGAATGATGAAGGCCCCGTAGCTGGTGCCGTCGATCTCGCCCATGCGTGAACCGATGGCGGCGCCGAACACGATGAAGTACAGCGAAGTGGACAGCACAGGAGAGGCAATCGACTGCATCAGGGTGCGGCCGGTACGGGCCATCTCGAAGCGATAGATCGCGCGAACTGCGTACAGGTTCATGCCGCATTTCCCTTTGGCTTGCGCACCAGGCTGACGAAGATTTCCTCAAGCGAACTTTCGCTGGTGCGCAGATCGCGGAAGTCGATGCCCTGCTCACCCAGGCGTCGCAGCAGGTTGGCGATGCCGGTTTCATCCGATTGCGTATCGAAGGTATAGACCAGGGTCAGTCCATCCTCGGACAGTTCCAGCGGCAGACCGGCGAGGCCCTGCGGAATCGCGCGCATGGGTTGTTGCAGGGTCAGGGTCAACTGCTTCTTGCCGAGTTTGCGCATCAGGGTGTGCTTGTCCTCGACCAGAATCAATTCGCCCTTGTTGACCACGCCGATGCGATCGGCCATCTCCTCGGCCTCCTCGATGTAGTGGGTGGTCAGGATGATGGTGGTTCCGCTCTCGCGCAGCCGGCGCACCATCTGCCACATGTCGTGGCGCAGCTCGACATCGACACCGGCACTGGGTTCGTCAAGGAACAGGATCTTCGGATCATGCGCCAGCGCCTTGGCGATCATCACCCGACGCTTCATGCCGCCGGAAAGGGTCATGATCTTGCTGTTGCGCTTCTCCCACAGCGACAGGTCGCGCAGGATCTGCTCCAGCCGCGCGCCATCCGGCGGTTTTCCGAACAGACCACGGCTGAAGCGCAGGGTGGCCAGCACCGACTCGAAGGCATCGGTATGCAACTCCTGCGGCACCAGGCCAATGGCCGCTCGCGCCGCACGGTAGTCCCGCGCAATGTCGTGGCCATCCGCCGTCACCTGACCCGCACTTGCATTGACGATGCCGCAGATGATGCTGATCAGGGTTGTCTTGCCGGCACCGTTGGGGCCGAGCAAGGCAAGGATCTCGCCACGGCGGATATCCAGATTGATGTTGCGCAGGGCCTCGAACCCGCCGGCGTAGGTCTTGCCCAGCCCGCGTACCGACACCACAACATCCACCGCGGGCGGTGCTGGCAAGGAATTGGCGGGTGCGGATGACATGCGGACTCCGGGATTGAAGGGGCATAACGATACGGCGTGGCTGGCGATTGCACATGCGGTCACCTGTGCCGGATTCAAAGCGTGCCACAAGAACGCACTTGTACGGAAAGCCCACGCCGGGGGCGCTGCCTCATGCAAGCAGGCGTGCCGGCCGTAAACAGCCTCCCACAAAAGCCGCGTGCGGGGCGATCCGCTTTCCTGTGGGAGCGCATTCATGCGCGACCGCAATGCATGGCCTTGCAGTGGCCACCCATGCGCTGCAATCTTCAGGAATGCCTTGACGCGCGATGTGCATTACGGTCGCCTGTAAACAGCCTCCCACAAAAGCAGTTTCAGGCGCGACCATGTTGCCGTGACTTCCCTACTGCCATAGTTGTGGCCGCGCCTTGGTCGGTCGTGCGGAATGCGTCAAAATGGCAGACCGGTGAAGGCGATTTGTTGGCCGCAGCCTTTCAATAGACATGCAGACCGTGGAGGTTCGATGATTCCCGCAGACCAGGCGCTTGAACGATTGCGGGATGGCAACCGGCG
>SHNG01000097.1 GCA_004295005.1 Gammaproteobacteria bacterium | reverse complement strand
CCACCACCAGGAACGCACGCGACTGCGCCCGCTGTCGCCGAGCCCTGCGGCCAGCACCATGGCCACGCCGGCAAGTTCCGGCAAAAGGTAATAAACCTGCTTTCCGCTGACCAGGGAAAAGGCGATCCCGGTCGGCAGCAACCAGCATCCAAGCATGCCGGTGCCGACACCACCGCGCCCCGTCAGCACCCGCGCCAATGCCTGCCACGCGCGCGGCCACAACAACCACGGCAGCAGCAGCAGCGGGATCACGCTCGCATACCACCACCACGGTCGCGCATGGTCGAAACTTTCGACAACACGACCGGCGGTCTGCATGAACAGCAATTCCTGGCGATATGCCTCGCCACCGGCGAGCGCGGCCGGGATCACCCAGCACAGCAGGATCGCGCAGGCGCCGAGCAATGCCAGCCCTCCGCGGCCGTACCATTGGCCGGGCAGCTTGCGTGCCCACGGATGCCAGAGCGGGCCCAACAGGAACGGAAAGGCGACATGCAGCAGCATGACCGGCCCCTTGCTCATCAGTCCGGCCGCCACCGCCAGGGCAAATCCGGCAAACCAGGGGCGTTGACCCACATCGCGACCCACCAGTGCATTCAGCGCGGCCAGCACGCACAGCGCGAGCAGCGTTTCGTACATGATCTGCAAACCGAACAGGAACGCGTAGCTGAAAGCGGCAAGCAACCACGGTGTCAGCCGCGCAACCTGTGGTTCGCGCGGAAACAACACCCGCGCAAGGCGTTGCGCGAGCAGCAGCACGCCCGCACCGATCAGCACCTCAAGCAGGCGCGGCCAGACATCGCCGACGCCACCGACTGCCCAGCCCGCATGGATCAGCCAGAACAGCAGCGGCACCTTGTGACTGTACGGCACTCCGTTGTTGATCGGCACCAGGAATTGACCACTGTTCCACATTTCCCAGGCAACCCCGAGCGCGCGCGTGGAATAGGTTGGCATCGGCCCGGTCTGGAATATCGCAATCAGCGCCGCGCCCATCCACAGCCACAACCAGGGTTGCAGGATGGGCAGCAACCGGGAGCCCCCGCTCCCGCTGGACAAATGCAGGTTCAATCGGCGTCCGAATTCGTGGTCCAGCGCCGATAGCGCAGGTGTCCGTGCAGTTTGCGCAGCAGGTTGTTCGGTTTGCGTGCGAGGGCGCGCGATGGATTGCTGGCGATGGCCTCGGCGGCGGCCAGCACGCGCTCGCTTGAGCGGCCATCCCGGTACGGATGGATGCTGTGCGCGTAGTCGTGGATTGCCTGCATCAATTCGGCCGGCCTGCCCAGTGCATGCGTGATGGCGGCATCCAGCTCATCCACATTGCAGATGTCGAGCATGTGCGGACGTGGCGCGCGATTGCGGAACGTCACCACCGGCTTGCCCTGTACGATGAACTCGGAAACTGCCGATGAGGTGTCGGAAACCAGCACGTCGGCGGCACGCATCATGGAAACCAGATCCACCGCTTCGAGATATCGCGCATTCGGGCCTTCCAGCGCGCGATAGCGCTGGACCAGGTCCGCATCACACTTGGGATGCAGGGTCAGCAGCCAGTAGCGGTCGCCGCGCGCGACCTGGGCAGCAAGATGCGGATACAGGATTTCCGCCGAACTCAGGCTCTGGGTGAAGGTGGCGGCGTACATGCACACCGCGCGCCCATCGGCGGGTCGCAGGGAGTCCCCGCTGCCGGCGTCTTCGGCAAACAGCGGATCGAGCTTGGGCCAGCCGGTTTCCACGACTTCGAAATGCCCGTGTTGCCGGGCAAGTTGCTGGAAGGGCCCGGTGGTGGCCGGACCCTGGGTGCAATACAGGTCGAACAGGCCACGGATGCGGAAATGCCCGCGCTGCGGCGCGCGTTTTTCCACATTGAAACCATGGAACACCTGCACCTTGAGCCCGAGAAAGAAGTGCGGAACCCAGTTGCTGGCGGAAAACACCGCCTGCGGAGCGAACTCGCCCGCCTCGCGCCGATTGCGCACGATGCGCTCGTGCGCATGCATGTACCCCTCGAGCGGTCCGGCGATGAACCACCTGGCTTCGCCGCCCATGCGGCCAATGGCCTGCGCCAGCGGCCTGAGGATCGGCAGCGCGTAGAGAGTGGTGGCAAATAGCAGGTAGCGCTGCATGCAGGGGACTATCCGGAGCCGCTCGGTACCAATGGCAACGGTCCGCGTGCGGCGATGGGTAAGGGCAAATCGTCAGGCAAAGGATAACTGCGCGTCCGACGCCTGCCTATTCCGCATCGTCCGCATCCTCCGTCGCACCAGGGTCGGTGGCCTGCTCCGGCACCTTGCCACCCTTGCAGGCGGGCATGACCGCATCGCTGCGGAACATCAACCATTCACGGCGGTTGGCGTGCCCCACCAGGGTTGCCTGTGCCCGATCCACGCAGTTCAACAAGGCGCTGCCGCGGATGAAGATCCAGCGCCGCCCAGGCATTGCCTCCTGCCAGCGGATGGCCTCTGCCAACTGTTGCGGTCGCGGCTTGCGAAAGCCGAATTCGGTCACGCCTCGATCCGCCTGCAGCAGGTTCTGCTCCTTCCACGCCACCATGCCGATCTCGCCATCGACTCCGGCGATTTCACCGGCGTGGCGCATGATGCCCGAGGCAGAAGCCGAATCATTGAGCAGCGGATAGGCGAGGAAGCTCCACAGCAGCCACATGCCGGCCAGCGCCACGCCGAGCCCGAGCTGGCTGCGGCGCAGTCGAAACACCAGGGCGGCGAGCGCGGCCACGGCGCCCACCGCAATCATGAAGGCCCAAAGCGCCCGGCCGCCATCGGCCAGGCCACGTTCCGTCACGAAGGCATCGGCGCGCGCGATCCAGCCGTTCCAGGCGGCAATTCCTGCGCCGAGGAAAACCAGCGCAAGCAACACGGTCATGGCCAGCAAGGCGCCACGAAACCAGCGCTTTTCGAGAAGATCGTCCACATGCGGCGCGCAGACCAGGGCCACCCAGGGCAGCGCCGGCAGGATGTACATGTCGCGCTTGCCGCTGGGGATCGAGAAGAACAGCAGCACCAGCGCCACCCATCCCAGCGGTAGCAGATAGCGTGCGTCGCAAGCCTTGAGCCGCTCGCGCCAGCGTCCCAGCACGCCCACCATGACGATGCTCAGCGGCAACCAGCCAAACGCCATCACTTCGAGGAAGTACCACGGTGGCTGCGGGTGATCCCAGGACTCGGCGTAACGCGATGCGGTCTGGCGGAACAGGATGTCGTCGAGATAGGCGCGGTACTCGGCCGAGCCGTTGGCCTGCACGGTCAGCAGCATGGGCACGATCCACAGCGCCAGCGCGGCGAGGAAAGCCAGCAGCCCACCGAGCCAGGCCCACGCGCTGCCGCTGAAGCGGGGCAGTTGGTTCCAATTGCGCCAGCGTGCAAGCAGGAACGGCAGGAACATGAGCAGGGCAAGCACGCCCACACCCTTGCTGATCACGCCGAGTCCGGCCGCAAAACATCCGAGCCAGTACATGCGCCAATTGGGACCAAGCAGGAAGTGGCGCAGCAGGCCGTAGTTGGCCAAGGTGATGAAGAACGTCACCAGCGGATCGATTTGCGCACGCTTGGATTGATAGGTGAATTGCACCGTGGCCAGCACCGCCAGTGCGGCCCACAGTCCAACCCGGTGGTTCCATTGCCTGCGCCCGAAGTCGTAGATCAGCCACAAGGTGCCAAGCGCGGCCAGCAGCGAAGGCAGCAGGAAGGCGATGCGCCAATTGCCGGTCAGTTCGAAGGCGGCCGCCTGCATGGCCATGAACATCGGCGGTTTGTCGGAGTAGAGCTCGTGACCGCGATGGGTGATCAGCCACTCGCCGCTCTCCACCATGCCCTTGGCCACCAGGGTGAAGCGCGGCTCATCGGCAGGCCAAGGATCGCGCAAGCCAATGCCGGCTCCCAGCACCAGCAATGCAATCAACAGGAACAGCCAGAGTTGGCGCCGTTCGCGCGATGTGGCGGTGGATGCCGTGGAAGGGGCGGAATTCATGTGCATTGCAAGCCTGGTTGAATGGATGGGCCGCCGGTGACCGCCCCGTGGATGGCCGGATTCCGCCGCATGCTCAGCCGGCGCCTGTGCCTGCGCTCAGACCGAGCGGCAGACGCAGGGTGAACTCCGCGCCACCGCCTTCGCGCTGCCTGGCACTCACGCTGCCGCCGTGTTCTTCCGCAATCTTGCGCACCACCGCCAAGCCCAGGCCGGTTCCACGCGCCTTGCTGCTGATGTACGGCTCGAACCAGCGATCGCCGAACCCCTCGGGAAGGCCCGGCCCGTTGTCTGCCACGCTTATGTCGACCCAGGCGGCATCGCCATCATGGTGCGGCGCGGTGCGCACCAGGATCTGCGGCTTGCGCGTCTCGCCGATGGCCTCCAGCGCGTTCTTGAGCAGGTTGTGCATGGCCTGGCGCAGGCGCACCGCATCGACCTTGATCATCGGCTCACCATCCATGAACTGCCGGGTCAGGCTGAGTCGCTGGTCACTGGCGTACAGGTCCAGCACCTCGTCGATCAAGGCGTGCAGGGCGACGGGCCGCTTCGTCAATTGCGGCGGCCTGGCGTAGTCGCCGAATGCATTGACCATGGTCTTCAGGGCTTCCACCTGGCTGACGATGGTGTGGGTGGCGCGATCAAGCAACTCGCTGTCATCGGCAGGCAGGCGTCCGAGGAAGCGACGGCGCAGGCGCTCGGCAGCAAGTTGGATCGGTGTCAGCGGATTCTTGACTTCATGCGCCAGGCGGCGCGCGACTTCACCCCATGCCGCATCGCGCTGCGCGCTGTTGAGCACGGTGAGGTCATCGAACACGGCGACAAATCCACCTTCGCCGGGCAAGGCCGCTCCACGCAGCATCAACACGCGCCGTCCGGACTCGGCGTCGATGACGATCTCCTCGCGCCACTCACGCAGGCCTTCGCGCATGTGGCGTGCCAGCGGATCGGCAATCGAGGCCAGTTCGGGATGATCGCGCTTGATCTCGGCCAGGTTGCGCCCGCTGTAACTGGAAAGCTGGACACCGAGAATGGCTTCGCCTGCGCGATTGGCCACGCGCAGGATTCCCGAATTGTCGAAACCGAGCACGCCGGCGGACAGTCGCTCCAGCACGGCGCCGAGCCATACGCGCTGCGCGTCGATCTCGCGTGCGCTGCGCTGCGCGCGCATGCCGGCCAGTTCCACTTCGCGGGTCATCACGCTGAAGGAATTCACAAGCTGGCCGAGTTCATCATTGCTGGCAATCGGCAGCGGCGTATCGAAACGCCCGGCACCGACGGCACGGGTCGCGTGGATGAGGCGCCCAAGCGGGGCCAGCAGGCGGCGCGAAACACCAAATGCCGCGAGCACCGCAAACAGAACCGAGAGCAGCATCACGAAACTCAGGATCAGGCCAAAGGTCAGCTTGAGAGATCCACGCAGGTACTTGAGGCGCTGGAAATCGAAACTCGCATTCTCGATGCTGCGCGTCAGCGGTTGCAGGCGATCTGGCAAGGGAAACAGGCCTTGCAGGAGACGTCGTTTGCTTCCACCGGTGGCCGAACCGATCGGCACCAGCACGCGAATCATCAGCACGTCGCCCAATGGCTCCGCAGCGGCGAAACGATCCTCGCCGCTGACCCGCATCAGCACGCTGGCATCCGGAAACAGGGGCTCGAGATAGCGCGGATCGGAACTGGCCAGGGCCAGTACCTGGCGATTGGGATCGAGCACGCTGAGCTGGATTGCCTCCAGGCTGTCGATGCGGCTGTCCAGGGCCTGCTGCAGGTTGCTGTCGAAGCTCGTGTCCAGTTCATCGGCCAGTTCACTGATGCCGGATTCGGCCTTGCGCACGCGTTCGTCGATGACGATGCGGCCCACTTCCAGCGCATCATCCAGCGCGCGCTCCATGTTGACGTCAAACCAGCTGTCCACGGTGGCATTGATGAAGCGCAAGGCAAATCCGTACACCACGACGATCGGCGGCACCGCAAGCAGGATCAGGGTGAGCAGCAGGCGACGGCTCAGGCGTGCGCCAGGCGCGTCGCGCTTCAGTTCCGCGCGCAGTCGCCACAGGCGCTGGGCAATCAGCATCACCAGTACCAGCAGCGCCAACACCGCGGCGCCCAGCACCCACGGGTAGGCGCCGGCGAATTCGTTGCCGCCTCCGGCCGCCTGTTCGGCCAGCTTGAGCGATGCGGCAAGCAAGGCCAGCACCGCCACTGCGGGCAACACGCGCCGGCCGATGAAGTTCAACCAGCCGCGACGGTCCATGTGAACTCCGGTGCGGCGAGTCGCCAGGCAGGCTCGATCAGCGCAGGCAGGCGCAACGCGCCCGGCAATGCGGTCTTGTCGAGGGCAACGTCCAGGCTCAGCCCGGAACCAGCCGGGAGCTGTGCAAACGCCTGCGGCAGGCTCAACTTGAGCGAGGCCAGTGCATCCATCAGGTAAGCCGAGGCAGGAAAGCTCTGCACATCGCCTTCGCGATGGTCTCGCAATTGATAGCGACGGGTCAGCGGGAAATAGCGCAGTTCGATGCGGCGCTGGTCATGCAGCACCGCCGAATCGGATTGCGCGCGCAAATCCACACGCAAGGTGATCGGGATGCCATGCTCCAGCGCATCCATCATCGGCCCATTCAGCCGGCAATCGAGGTCGAGCTCGAGGCGCGGCCCGCCGCTGGCTGCAACAATGCGCGCAGCGCGCACCTGCAACGCGCCCGGCGCCTGCTGCTCGATTGCTTCGCAACCCGCCAGCAGCGCCAATGCAAGCACGGCGCTAGCGGGTCTTTTCCAGAAGTGCATAAAAGAAACCATCCATCCCCTTGTTGCCGGGCAGGTTCTGCCTGCCCGCGCCCGCCGCACGCCCGAATCGCTCGGCGATGGGCAGCGCACGCACCGTCTTCTGGTCAGCCAGGAAGTCGCCGACCACCGCTTCATTCTCCGCGCGCAATACCGAGCAGGTCGAATACAGCAACCTGCCCCCGGGCGCGAGCATAGGCCAGAGTGCGCGCAACAGTCTCGCCTGGGTTGCGGCCAGGGCGATCACGTCGGCGCTGCGGCGGTGCAGCTTGATGTCGGGCTGGCGCCGGATCACTCCCGTCGCCGAACATGGCGCATCGAGCAGGATGCGTTCGAAGCTTCTGCCGTCCCACCAGCTTTCCGCGTGCGCGACATCGCCCTGGCGCACCGTTGCCGACAATCCGAGCCGTTGCAGGTTGGCGTTGACGCGTTGCAAGCGCGCGGCATCGACGTCCAGCGCGATGAGATCGATGTCTGCCCGCTCCAGCATGTGCGCGGACTTGCCACCGGGTGCCGCACAGGCATCGAGCACGCGTTGACCGGACTCCAGTGCAAGCAGATCCACCACCTGCTGGGCCGCACCATCCTGCACCGAGAAATGGCCTTCCGCGAATCCCGGCAGGCGGCTCACATCGGTGCTCTCGCCCAGCAACAGACCATCAGGCAGATGCCCCGGCGCCTGCGCGGTGACGCCCTCCCGAGCAAGGCGCTCGATGACGGCCTCGCGCTGGCAACGACGCCGGTTGACTCGCAAGGTGAGCGGCGCCTCGCAATTGTTGGCAGCCAGAATCGATTCAACATCGCGTGGCCAATCGGCGCGCAGGCGTTCGATCAGCCAGCGCGGATGGGCATGCCGCGAAACCTCGTCGGAATCGGCGCGCTCATGCAATGCGCTGCGCTCACGCAGGAACCGGCGCAGCACCGCATTGACGAGGCCCGCCAGTCGCGGCTGACCGAGCAGGCGCGTCGCATCAACGCAGGCGGCCACGACGGCGTATTCGGGCATCTGCATGACTTCAATCTGCACCATGCCAAGCATCAGCAGGGCATGGATGTCACGCGCCTTGGCCGGCAGCGGTCGTTCAAGCAGGTGCTTCAGCATGGCCTCGAAACGCAGCCACCAGCGCGAGGAGGCGTACACGGTGGCGGCCAGCAAGGCGCGATCTCGCGCATCGCCGCGCGTGCTGCGGGCATCGAGCACTGCGCGCAGCGAAACACCGTCAAATACCACGCGCGCGAGCAGACGTGCGGCATCGGCACGAACCAGCGCGCCCTGGTTGTCGCTGGCTGCGCTCACTCGGAGGGCGCCGCCGCCAGCTGCAGCAGCTCGGGGCGCGCATTGAGCCAATCGGCAACCGGCATGCGGCGGCCACCATCGCGCTGGATCTGCGTGATGCGCAATACGCCTTCGCCGCAGGCCACGTCGATGCCATCGGCGCCCAGCCCGATCACTTGGCCAGCGGGAAGCGAAACCATTCGCGAATGCGCGCGGGCCGCCCACACACGCAGCCGTTCGCCGAAAAGCTGCGTCTCCGCCACCGGCCAGGGATCGAAGGCGCGTACCGTGCGTTCGAGTTGAACCGCGGATCGGGTCCAGTCCAGCTTCGCTTCAGCCTTGTCCAGCTTGTGCGCGTAGGCAATGCCCTCGCTCGCCTGGATTTGTGGCGCCGGCATGGCATCCGCGGCCAGCAGGCGCAATCCTTCTGCCAGCACCTCGGCGCCGAGCTCGGCGAGGCGGTCGTGCAGGCTTCCACCGGTTTCGTCGTCGCCAATGGAAAGGCGCCGCTGCAAAAGGATCGGACCGGTGTCGAGGCCCGCTTCCATCTGCATCAGACCGACGCCGGTTTCGTCATCACCCGCCAGCAGAGCGCGCTGGATCGGTGCCGCGCCTCGCCAGCGCGGCAACAGGGAGGCATGCACGTTCCAGCATCCGAAGCGCGGAATCGCCAGTACGCGCGGGGAAAGAATGAGTCCATAGGCCACCACGACCATCAGGTCCGGCTGCAGGGCGGCGAGACGCTGGCGCGCAGCCGCGTTGCGCAGGGAGGTCGGCTGCTCCACCGCGATACCGGCCTCAAGCGCCGCTTGTTTGACCGCACTGGCCGTCAACTTGCGCCCGCGACCCGAAGGCCGGTCGGGCTGGGTGTAAACCGCCAATACATCGCAACCCGCATCAAGGCAGGCACGCAGGCACGGCACGGCGAAATCAGGCGTTCCCGCGAACACCACGCGCAGGCGTCGCGTCATGGCTCAGGCGCTTGCGGTCAGGGTCGAATCCGCATGCCGGCGCTGCTTCTCCAGTTTCTTGCGCACCATGTCGCGCTTGAGCGGAGACAGGTAATCGACGAACAGCTTTCCGGCCAGGTGATCCATTTCGTGCTGGATGCATACCGCGAGCAGGCCATCGGCGTCCAGCTCGAAGGTCTTGCCGTCGAGATCCTGGGCCTCGATGCGGATGCGCTCGGCACGCTCGACATCGGCAAAGATGCCAGGCACGGAAAGACACCCTTCCTGACAGGTCTCGCGACCTTCGCTGGCGATGATGCGCGGGTTGATGATGACCATCGGCGCATTCTTTTCCTCGCTCACGTCCAGCACCAGCATCTGGATGTGCTGATCGACCTGCGAGGCGGCCAGTCCGATCCCTGGTGCCGCGTACATGGTTTCCAGCATGTCCTTGGCCAGCCGGGCCAGAGCCGGGTCGAAACGGCTTACCGGCACCGCCTTGGTACGCAGGCGCGGGTCGGGAAATTCAAGGATGGTCAGCAAGGTCATGGCAGGGTTCCGGAGAGCGAAGCGGCCCGCAGGGGTCATCCGGCAAGGTGGGGATGACCGTCAGCAGGGCAAGCCGCAGGGCGAAAAGTCTACGCGTTTCAAGGTCCCGGGGCGATTGCAGGCACGGTCTCCGGCAGGGTCCGGCCATGGTGCCGGCGGCAATTGCGCCTGCTGGCGGCGGGTCGCGAATGCCATTGGCGAGCCGGTCGGCACACGCCATCAGTGGCGAACCCGTGCCAAATCCCCTTCCCCTGACCAGCGAACCGGCCGCCGGACCCGGTGCCTGCTGTGCTCTCCGACCTTATCCGGCACGGATTGCGACGAGGTTCAGGTTTCCGGCAGTCGGTCGTTTTCTCTGCCTGGACTTTCCTATACACTCCCCAAAGCCATAGGGGAATCAGGTAATTGGCAGCCATGCTTAAAAAACTACTTTCGATTTCTGCCGGGCTCCTGCTCACGGTTTCGGTGTTCGCCGCGCAGCAATGGGCCGATAACGCTCCGCAACGGTACATCGTCAAGAAGGGCGATACCCTGTGGGACATCTCCGCCAAATTCCTGATCAAGCCATGGCATTGGCCGGAAATCTGGCATCTGAACCAGAAGGTGCGCAATCCGCACCTGATCTATCCGGGCGATGAACTGGTCATATCCGGCAATGGCGTCACCCATGGCGAGGGCTCGTTTGGTCCGCACATCCGCGAAACCCCGCTGGAAGATGCGGTCAAGCCGATACCGCTCTCCCTGATCAAGCAATTCCTCAAGAATGCCCGTGTGGTCGATGAAGACGCGGTGCGCAATGCGCCGCATGTGGTCGCCATCGAGGAGAATCGCCTGCGCGGAGTTGCTGGCCAGTTGATCTACATTCGCGGCCTGGACGCGATGGTTGGCGACAAGTTCGCCATCGTGCGTCCGATGGGGCGCTACCACGACATGCCGCCGGAAGAAGAAGGCCAGGTGCGCGAAACCTACCGCCAGGAGCGCGACGGACGCCAGGGCCGGCAGAGCATCCTCTGGCGGCATGGCCCGCAGGAATGGAGCTTCAAGGGTCGCGTGCGTTTCCTCGGCTATGAAGTGCTCGAATTCGGCACCGTGCAAGTGACGCGCGTCGGCAATCCGTCTTCGGCCTTGGTGACCTATTCGGATTTCGAGGTGCGTGAGGGCGACTTCATCATGCCGCTGGATGCAACGCCCTACGATGACCAGTTCGTTCCGCACCCACCGGCCCAGGCCCCGGATGCCAACATGCGCGTGATCGCGTTTACCGATGCGCTCAACGCGGTCGGCCCGCTGCAGGTGGTGGCGCTTTCGCGCGGCAGTGAAGATGGCGTCGACAACGGCACCACCTATGCCATCTATGCGGATGGCGAAACCGTGCACGATGACACCGACTATCCGAAGGGCAAGAGCCGCTCGTTCTTCCATCCGCGCGATTCGAAGGTGCAGTTGCCGCCCGAGTTCATCGGCCATGTCATGGTGTTCCGCACTTTCAAGCGCGTCAGTTATGGCCTGGTGATGGACAGCGTCCGCCCGGTGCATGTGGGCGACTTCATGCACGATCCCGACAGCACGCCCTGATTCCGGCATTGAGGCAAGTTCGCGGCGCGGTGGAATTCCACCGCGCCGTTTTCATTTCCGGCGCAGCCTGAACATTTTCGTCGGCGCGTCGACAGTTTCCGTCTTTGCCGGGTTCAATCGACCGACATTGACTTAGACTGCTCGCCTGCCCTTGGAAATTCGGCAATGGCCATGGAAGCCTGGTTGACATTGTTGCGTGCGCCCGCGCTGGGACCGTCCCGCTTGCGCAGCCTGCTTGCCCGTTTTGGCGACGCTGGAGGTGTGCTGCGTTTCCTGCGCGCAAACCCCGCGGCCGCGGAACTGGACGAGGACACCCGTCGTTGGCTGGACGCACCCGATCGAGCGCTCATCGATACGGATCTTGCCTGGCTTGCGCATCCCGGGCATCACCTCATCGGCCTGGATGATTCGGCCTACCCGGCCCTGCTGCGCGACATAGCCTCTGCACCAGCGGCCTTGTTTGTCGACGGTGACGCCAGCTTGCTGTGGATGCCGCAGGTTGCCGTGGTCGGCAGCCGCAGCGCCAGCAGCAACGGCCTGGCAACGACACGACGCTTCAGTCGAGCGCTGGCGCAGGCCGGCTTCACCATCACCAGCGGCATGGCCGACGGCATCGATGGGGCTGCCCATGCGGCCGCGCTGGATGCGGGCGGACGCACGATTGCCGTACTTGGCACCGGACCGGATCTGGTCTATCCGCGCAAGCACCGCGAGCTCGCCGCGCGCATTGCCGCCGAAGGCGCACTGGTCAGCGAATTCCCGCCCGGAACATCCGCACGCGCCGACCATTTCCCGCGCCGCAACCGCATCATCGCCGGGCTTGCCCTCGGCACCCTGGTGGTGGAAGCGGGACTGAAATCCGGCTCGCTGATTACCGCCCGCCAGGCCAACGAGCAAGGCCGCGATGTATTCGCGATACCGGGATCGATCAACAATCCGCTGGCCCGCGGCTGCCATCAACTGATCCGCGACGGCGCCGTGCTTTGCGAGTCTGCGGACGACATCGTGAGCGTGCTTGCGATTCAAGCCAGCGCCCTCGGCGACCGCCTGCGCTGCGTGCTGCAGCCCTTGCCGCAGGCGGAATCCGAATCCTCTGACCCTCTAGAGTCACCAGCTCCGGCCGGCCGCGATGCGGTCTACCAGCGCCTGATTGCGGCCATGGGCTACGACGAGGTTCACCTCGACATGCTCGTTGCGCAAACCGGGCTGGATGTGGCCACCCTGTCCTCGATGTTGCTGGTGCTGGAACTGGAGGGCGAGGTGATCGCAGCCGGTGGCGGCACCTATCAACGGATTGCGGCGGCCGACTGAGGTATTCCCACGCTTTGCTGGCGCCGGAAACGCCCCTGATTGGGTATAGTGCGCCGCGCCCAGGCTTGACAGCCTGCGAAATCCTGTGTCTTTCTGAATAGGGATGCCCAAATCCCATCCCCAACTGCCCGGGTTTGCACAACCGGGAAACCGGTCGATTTCCGGCGGCAAGGACCGCACCATGGCCAAGAACCTGCTCATCGTCGAATCGCCCGCCAAGGCCAAGACGATCAACAAATACCTCGGCAAGGACTTCCAGGTCCTGGCTTCCTATGGCCATGTCCGCGATCTGGTGCCCAAGGAAGGTGCGGTCGACCCGGATCATGGTTTCGCGATGAACTACGACCTCATCGACAAGAATACCAAGCACGTCGATGCCATCATCAAGGCCATCAAGCAGGCTGACGCGCTGTACCTGGCAACCGACCTTGACCGCGAAGGCGAGGCCATTTCCTGGCACATCGCCGAAATCCTGCGTGGCAGGAAGCTGCTGAAGGACAAGGCCGTGCACCGCGTGGTGTTCTCCGAAATCACGCCGCGCGCCATCAAGGAAGCGGTTGCCCATCCGCGTGAGCTGTCGATGGACCTGGTCAATGCCCAGCAGGCACGGCGTGCGTTGGACTATCTGGTCGGTTTCAACCTGTCACCCGTGCTGTGGCGCAAGGTGCAGCGCGGACTCTCCGCCGGGCGCGTGCAATCACCCGCGCTGCGCATGATCGTCGAGCGCGAGGAAGAGATCGAGGCGTTCATCCCGCGCGAATACTGGTCAATGGAGGCGGATCTTGCGCACCCCGAGCAACCGTTCAAGGCGCGCCTGCTGAAGCTGAACGGCAAGAAGTTCGAGCAGTTCGACCTGACCAATGCCCGCGATGCGCATGCCGCCCGCGATGCCCTGCTCGCGGCCGCCCATGGCATGTTGCGTGTTGGCGAAGTGCAGTCCAAGGAACGCAAGCGCCGCCCGTCGGCACCCTTCACCACCTCCACCTTGCAGCAGGAAGCGGCACGCAAGCTCGGCTTCGCGACCAGTCGCACCATGCGCCTGGCCCAGCAACTGTACGAAGGCATCGCCATCGGCGATGAAGGCGTGGTCGGCCTGATCACCTACATGCGTACCGATTCCACCCAGCTTTCCGCGGAAGCCGTCGGCGAACTGCGTGAGGTGATCGTGCGCGAGTTCGGCCGCCAGGCGCTCCCCGCCGAACCCAATGTGTACAAGTCAAAATCGAAGAATGCCCAGGAAGCACATGAGGCGATTCGACCAACCTCGGCCGAGCTGACTCCCCGACGGGTCGCTGCCTATCTGTCGCCCGACCACTTGAAGCTGTATGAATTGATCTGGAAGCGCACGGTCGCCTGCCAGATGCAGCATGCAACCCTGAATACGGTTTCTGTTGATTTCCCCTGCGGCGCCGAGGCGGCATTCCGCGCCACCGGAACCACCGTCATCGATCCCGGCTTTCTTGCGGTCTACGAAGAAGGTCGCGACCAGAAGAGCGCCGAGGACGAGGATGATGCACGCAAACTGCCGAACATGAAGGTCGGCGAGGCCGTGCCCCTGCGCGACATCCTCACCGAACAGCATTTCACCGAGCCACCGCCGCGCTACTCGGAAGCCAGTCTGGTCAAGGCGCTTGAGGAGTATGGCATCGGTCGTCCATCGACCTATGCCAGCATCATCCAGGTCTTGCTCAACCGCGAATACGTCATTCTCGACAATCGCCGCTTTCGACCCACCGATGTCGGCCGCGCCGTGGGTCGATTCCTAGGCGGTCATTTTGCGCGCTACGTGGACTACGACTTCACGGCCCGCCTGGAAGACGAACTGGATGCGGTAAGCCGTGGCGAGGAAGACTGGATTCCTCTGCTGAGCCGCTTCTGGAAACCGTTCAAGGCACAGATTGACGACAAGCTGGAGACGGTCGACAAGTCCGAAGCCAGCGGCAGTCGCGTACTCGGAATCGATCCGGCATCCGGCAAGCCCTTGTCCGTGCGCCTGGGCCGCTTTGGGCCATTTGCCCAGATCGGCACCAAGGACGATGAGGACAAGCCCCGCTTTGCCAGCCTGCGCAGCGGCCAGAGCATGCACACCATTTCACTGGAAGAAGCCCTGGAGCTGTTCAAGTTGCCACGCACCCTCGGCGCGGATGCGGACGGGGAGTCCGTGAGTGTCGGCATTGGCCGCTTTGGTCCATTCGTCAAGATCGGCTCCACCTATGCCTCTCTGGGCAAGGAAGATGACCCCTACACCATCGAGTTGCCGCGAGCGCTCGAGTTGGTGCAGGCCAAGCTTGAAGCCATCGCCAACCGCATCATCAGGGATTTCGGCAACGGCGTTCAGATCCTGAACGGCCGCTATGGGCCTTACATCACCGACGGCGAAAAGAATGCCCGCATTCCGAAGGATCGGGAACCTGCGCAACTGACCGAAGCCGAATGTGCGGAGTTGTTGGCTGCGGCACCCGATCGACCCAAGCGCGGTTTCAGGAAAGGCGCCAACGGAAAGGCCGCCACTGTCAAGGCAGAATCCGCCAAGGCGAAGAAGGCTCCCGCCAGGAAGGCTCCCGCCAGGAAGGCTCCCGCCAAGAAGGCTCCCGCCAAGAAGGCTGCGGGCAAAAGGAACGCCATCGCCAGGAAGGCCACCGCCAAGTCACCGGCGCGAAAAACTCCCACCCGCAAGAGCACCGTCGCAGGTGCGACGAAAAAAACCTCTCGCAAGAGCGCCGGCTCCCCGCCCATCGGCGAGGCCTGATGTCGGCTGATCTTGAATGTGCCCTGGCCGCGCTGCGACGTGGCGGTGTCATCGCCTATCCAACCGAAGCGGTCTGGGGATTGGGCTGCGATCCCCGCAATGAGGAAGCCGTGCTGAAGCTGCTGACGCTCAAGCAACGCGACCCGGGCATGGGCCTGCTCCTGATCGCCAGCGAGTTCGAGCAGCTTTCTCCCTATCTCGGACCCTGCCCACCTGCGGCCATCGAGCGAGCCCGGGCTTCATGGCCGGGCCCACACACCTGGATACTTCCGGCCAGCGGTACGGCCCCCCCCTGGATCACCGGCAGGCACAACGGAATCGGCGTGCGCGTCACCGCACATCCTGTCGCCGCTGCGCTTTGCAGGGGATTTGCCGGCGCATTGGTTTCCACCAGCGCAAACCGTCACGGTGAAATTCCTGCGCGTACACAGGCCGAGGTGCAGGAAAGTCTGGGTAACGAACTGGATGCGATCATGCCGGGAGCCATTGCAGGACTTGAGCGGCCGACACCAATACGCGACGCTATCAGCGGGGAAATCGTGCGTTCGTGAGGGAGGCGGAATGTCGGCCATCTTGAATTCCGGCATGATCGATGTCGGCATGCGCATCTGGCCGCTGCTGAGCGGACCCGGTGCGGGTGACCGCATCGTTTCGTGGAGGGACGGCCGCGCCATCCGCGTGCCCGAATTCCTGGCGGATGTGGAGCGCATTGCCCAACGACTGCCGGCCCATGGACGCGCCATCAACCTGTGCGAGGGTCGCTACGCCTTTTTCGCCGGATTCTGCGCCGCGGCAAGTCGTGGTCATTGCACCCTGCTTCCCTCTGCGCGAACCCTGCAGGCCATCGCCGACGTGCGCGCAAACTGGAGCGACACCTATCTGCTCGGTGATGACGAGTGCCTTTCGGGATTCGCAGACCTGATCCGCGTCCCGCCACTGGGCGAACACATCGACAGGTCGGCGGAAGCCATGCCTGAACTGGACCGCGACGCGATCGCCGCAATCGGCTTCACCTCGGGCAGCACGGGCCAACCCAAGCCCAACACCAAGTCCTGGCGCAATTTCGCGGTGGGCAGCACACTGAACAGCACGGCCATTCGCGCGAGCATGGGCGCGGCTGAAAATGCCATGCTGCACATCGTTGCCACCGTCCCGTCGCAACACATGTACGGTATGGAAATGGCGGTATTGCTGCCGCTGTTTGGTGCCTATTCCGTGCACTCATCGCGCCCCTTCTTTGCCGCGGATATCGCCGCTGCATTGGCCGAGGTACCGGAGCCACGCATTCTGGTGAGCACGCCGGTGCACCTGCGCAATCTGTTGGCCGAGCCCGTCTCCTTGCCGCCAC
Organism: Gammaproteobacteria bacterium; assembly: GCA_004295005.1. Lineage (GTDB taxonomy): Bacteria > Pseudomonadota > Gammaproteobacteria > Xanthomonadales > Rhodanobacteraceae > Dokdonella. The sequence goes on along the minus strand of SHNG01000097.1, from coordinate 5,980 downwards.
TGGCTGCCATCCTCTGTGCCACGGCTCCACTGGGCGCCGAACTGGCAACGCACATCGAGGCACGTTGTTCCGCGCCACTGATCGAATTGTTCGGTTCCACGGAAACCTGCGTGATTGCCCATCGGCGCACGGCGCGGGAAGCGGATTGGCGATTGCATGCGGGTGTTTTCCTTCAGCCCCAGCCGGATGGAACCCTGGTGCACGCCGAGCATCTGGACCAGGCCGTCGTGTTGCAGGACTTGGTCGAATTGACTGCGCAGGGAGGATTTCGGCTTTGCGGGCGCAATACCGACCTGCTGGAAATCGCGGGCAAGCGGGCTTCACTGGCGGATCTGACGCGACGCCTGCAGGGCCTGGCTGGTGTTCTGGATGCCGTTGTGTTTCAACTGGATGGCTGTGCGCAAACCGATGTCAAACGCATCGCCGCGCTGGTCGTGGCGCCCGCACGAACCGAAAGGGATTTGCTTGCAGAACTGCGACAGGCCGTCGATCCGGTGTTCCTGCCGCGCCCGTTGCGTCTGGTTGAGTCGCTTCCGCGCAACCAGGCCGGCAAGCTGCCCCGTGAGGCTTTGCTGGCCGCAATCGGCAAGACCAACGGCTGATTCCCGGGTACGTGCGTGAATTGCGTGCGTGCCGACTTGCAAACCCGACTCGCCCGGCATGTGGCCTGCTGAAGTCGCACAAGTTATTGGACATCAAGGAAAATAAAAACCCCGAGGGCTAGGGGGAGCCCTCGGGGTGGGGTAGAAACCGGTCTGGGGAGGGACCGGTCCCTGGTGGATCCAGCCAGGGAGGTGGGTGGATCCGGGGATGCCGTTGCGTGCATCCGAATGTAAAGACGCGGCTTGGCAGCGGAAAGTTTCATCGTTCGCGCAAATTTCCGGCAACGTTTACCCGCTATTCACCTTGTGCCGACTTGTGCTCAATGTGCCTGATCCCAGTTGTCGCCCACCCCGATGTCGACAATCAGCGGCACGGACAGGCTGGCCGCCGCGGACATGCGTGATCGGACGCCTTCACGAACCGCATCGATTGCATCCTCGTGCACCTCGAAAACCAATTCATCATGCACCTGCATGAGCATGCGTGCCTGCGGATTGTCGATACCCAGCCAGTCATCGATGCTGATCATCGCGCGCTTGATGATGTCCGCAGCGGTACCCTGCATGGGCGCGTTGATTGCCGCACGTTCGGCTCCCGCGCGTTGGGCCTGGTTGCGCGAATGGATGCTGGTCAGATACAGGCGTCGACCGAACAGGGTCTCGACGTAACCGTCGCGGTGCGCCTGCTCGCGAATCCGCTCCATGAAGTCTTTCACTCCCGGATAGCGCTGGAAATAGCGCGCGATGTAGTCCTGGGCCTCGGGGCGGTCTATGCCAAGCTGGCGCGCAAGTCCGAATGCACCCATGCCATACATGAGGCCGAAGTTGATGGCCTTTGCCGCTCGCCGCTGGTTGGAATCAACCGCGTCCAGCGCCACTCCGAAGACCTCGGCTGCGGTGGCACGATGAATGTCCTGCCCGGAATGGAATGCAGCGAGCAAGCCTTCATCACCGGACAAATGCGCCATGATGCGCAGTTCAATCTGCGAGTAGTCTGCGGCAAGAATCTTCCAACCGCTGGGTGCCACGAAGGCCTGGCGGATGCGCCGGCCTTCCTCGGTGCGCACCGGGATGTTCTGCAGGTTGGGATCCGAAGAGGAAAGTCGCCCGGTGGCCGCGGTGGCCTGGTGGTAGCTGGTGTGCACCCGTCCCGTGCGCGGATTGACGATTTCCGCCAGCTTTTCGGTGTAGGTCGAACGCAGCTTGGCCAAGCCTCGATATTCGAGGATCAGGCGCGGCAATTCATGTTCATCGGCAATCGCCTCCAGCGCCTCTTCGTTGGTTGACGGCTGGCCTTTGGGTGTTTTCAACACCGCCGTCAACTTGAGCTCTTCGAACAAGAGCGCCTGCAACTGCTTGGGCGAGTCGAGACTGAACGGATGCCCGGCCAGCGCATGGCACTGCTCGGTCAGTTCCTGCATGCGCGTCGCCAGTTGTCGTCCTTGCTTGCGCAGCGCATCGACATCCACCAGCACGCCGCGCTGCTCCATGCGGGCCAATACGGGCACCAGCGGCATCTCCAGATCACGATAGACCGAAGCTGGGCCTGCTTCTGCCGCCAGCTTCGGCCAAATCGCCTGATGCAGGCGCAGGGTGATATCGGCGTCTTCCGCCGCGTATCGCGTTGCCACACCGATCTCGACCTGGGAGAACGGAATCTGCCGGGCGCCTTTGCCGGTAACGTCCTCGTAGTGGATGGTCTGGCAGCCGAGGTGCTGCTGCGCCAGCGTGTCCATGTCGTGCCGCGATGCGGTGGAGTTCAGCACGTAGGATTCAAGCATGGTGTCGTGGCGGACACCCTGCAGGCGGATGCCGACACCTGCCAGCACGTTCATGTCGTATTTTGCATGCTGGCCAACCTTGGCCCGCGCGGCATCCTCGAGTATGGGTTTCAGTGTCGCAAACACCTGCCCGGCATCCAGTTGCACTGGCGCACCGGGATAGTCGTGCGCGAGAGGGACGTAGGCTGCTGTACCCGCCTCCACCGCAAAGGAAACGCCGACAATGCGGGCGCTCATGGCATCAAGCGAGGTGGTTTCCGTATCGAAAGCCATCAGGTCCGCCTGCTTGAGCTTTTCTACCCAGGACGAGAACTGCTGCCATTCAGTGACCGCCTCGTAATTTCCTGCCAACGCCGTTTTCCCACCTGCGGACCCGGCTGCGGGCAGATCGTCGACTTGGGTCTCGGCTGCCTCTGCATCGCTGGGCGACAGCGCCGACTGCACGCCCTTGTCGAGATCACGCAGCGCGGCGTTGAATTCGTAGCGCGTGTACAGCTCGCGCAAGGTTTCCACATCCGGGGCGCGCAAGGCCAGATCTTCCATGCCCACGTCCAGTTCGACATCGGTCTTGATGGTCACCAGGCGACGCGATAGGGGCAGGTGATCCAGCGCCTCACGCAGGTATTCACCGATCTTGCCGCCAACCGCATGTGCGTTGCGCATGACGCCATCAAGCGATCCGTACTCGGCGATCCATTTGGCTGCCGTCTTCGGCCCGCACTTGGTTACGCCCGGCACGTTGTCCACGGTGTCACCCATCAACGCCAGGTAATCGACAATGCGTTCCGGCGGCACGCCGAACTTGGCGATCACGGCGTCGCGGTCCATGGTGGTGTTGGTCATCGTGTTGACCAGGCGGATGTGCGGCGACACCAGTTGCGCGAAATCCTTGTCGCCTGTCGAGATCGTGACATCCATATCGAGGGCTTCCGCAGCGCGGGCCAGGGTGCCGATGACATCATCGGCTTCGACGCCTGCAACGCGCAGGATCGGAAACCCCAACGCAGCGACAATGGCCAGCATGGGTTCGATCTGTGCTTTCAGTTCGACCGGTGTTGGCGCGCGGGTGGCCTTGTAGTCGGCATACATTTCATCTCGAAAGGTCGGGCCCGGGGCATCACTGACGAAGGCGACACGTTCGGGATGCTCCTTCAGGGTTGCGCGCAACATGTTGACCACGCCAAACAGCGCGCCGGTCGGTTCGCCCGCCGCGTTGGTCAGCGGCGGCAGGGCGTGGAAGGCCCGGAACAGGTACGACGAACCATCGATGAGTACGAGTCGCGAACGATCGGAAGGCATGGGATTGCGCAGGGGGACGGCTCTTCAGCTTGGCGCGCACCCGGAGTGAATGCAACCTTTCGCGACTCGAAAGGGAAATGCCGCAAATCGCGTGCGGATGCCGTCATTTGCAACCGGACCGCAAAAGGCCGCGCATGCACAATGCAAAATCCACAAGCAGTCGTCGCTCCGGAATGGGTCAGGCGGGTAAACTGGGACTCTCCGGTATCCCAGTCCGCCAATGTCCGACTCCAGCGAACATGACGTCACCCGGTTGATCGACCGCTGGCGTGCCGGCGAAGAAGGTGCGCGTGCCACTTTGATGACACTGGTGTACAACCGGGTCCGCGCCATTGCCGGCCACTCGCTTCGACAGACACCAGGTGCAACGCTCAGTGCCACGGACCTTGCCCATGAAGCACTGATACGCATGCTCGGCAGCGACGCCCCGTGGGAGAATCGCAAGCATTTCTTCAACGTGGTGGCCCAGGCCACACGCCAGGTGCTGGTCGATACGGCACGCAGGCGCACGGCGGGAAAGCGTGGGGGAAATGTCGAGCACGTGGAAATGGCCGATGCGCTCAACGTGTCCGCAGGCCAGGGCGACGGAAGCCTGCTCCTGCTTGATTCGGCGCTGAACGAACTCGGGCAGAGCCACCCCCGACAGGTGCAAATGATCGAGCTGATCTATTTCGGCGGCCTGGACCGCCGCGAGGTGGCCGCCTCGCTGGAAGTTTCCGAAGGCACGGTTGATCGCGATCTGCGCCTGGCCAAGGCATGGTTGCGCAATGTACTGGAGGGTTAGGCATGCACTCGCTCGACCCCATTGCACGACACTTTGAACGGCTCTGCGAGTTGTCCGAACAGGACCAGAAGCGCGAGATCGATTCGCTCGGGCTGGCCGAGGCGGATCGCGTGATGCTGATGAAGCTGCTCGCCGCCGACCGACGCGAGGGTGATCCCATCCATGCAGTCATCGTGGATGGGGTCGCCGGCATCAATGCCCCGGATTCCACCCATTTCGGTCCCTGGCGTCTTGTGCGCGAGCTGGGGTCGGGAGGGATGGGCACCGTGTTCCTTGCCGAACGCAGCGATGGCCATTTCGAGCAGAAGGCCGCCATCAAGTTGTTGCGCGGCTTCCCGACCAGTGAGGGCATGCGCCGACTGCGTCAGGAACGCAGGATCCTGGCTGGGCTCGACCACCCCAACATCGCGCGCCTGCTTGATGGTGGGGAGAGCGAAGCTGGGCAGCCCTGGCTGGCCATGGAGTATGTGGATGGACTGCCCTTGCTGGAGTACGCACGGCTGCATGCACCTTCCCTGCGCGATCGCCTCGGACTTCTGGGTTCAATGCTGGACGCGATCGGACATGCGCACAGCCACCTTATCGTGCATCGCGACCTGAAACCGGCCAACGTGCTGGTGACCCGTGCCGGTGAGGTGAAGCTGCTGGATTTCGGCATCGCGCGCCTGCTCGACAGCGCGGACGAACTCGCCGCTTCGACATCCACGCGAATCTACAGTCGCGGTTATGCGAGTCCCGAACAGCGTGATGGGGCTGCCATCACGACGGCCAGCGACATATTCAGCATGGGCGTCATTCTGCTGGAGCTGCTCACCGGCAGGCGCGACAGTTCCGCTGGTGACGCTCCGCTCGTTCCCGCCCTCCCGCTGGATGCGGACCTGGCCGGGATCATCGCCAAGGCATGTGCGCAAAGGCCACAGGATCGCTATGCGAATGCAGGCGAATTTGGCGCGGATCTGCAGCGATTCCTTGAAGGTCGCCCGGTCAGCGCGACACAGCTGACGCGCGGCTATCGCCTGCGGAAATTCGTCTCGCGCCACCGGATAGGCGTCGGCGTGGCAGCGCTGGCGGTGCTGCTCGTGGCAGTCTTCGTCTGGCGCCTTGAGCGCGAGCGTGATCGCGCGGTGAATGCCGAGCTTTCCGCGCAGGCTGCCCTCGAGGCCTCCGACCGTGATGCCGCCAGGGCGCGCGCATCGCTTCAGTTCCTTACCGACGCCATATCGGCGGCTTCGCCGGAAGTGGCCATGAAGCGGCAGGTGGGCGTGCGTGACCTGCTGGACGCGGCGCGCGCCAAGCTGGAGACGTCCGACGCCAACGACCCGGCATTCGGGCAGTCGATGAAGCGGTTGCTGGCTCATCTCTATTCGCAACTGGGTGAGGCCCGCATTGGCATGGATCTCATGCGTGAGGGCCTTGTCGGCGTGGAGCCCGCGAATGGGCGGGAAGCCTTGCGCCTGGCAGACGATTACGAGGAGTACGCGAAACTGCTCGGAGTCATGGATTCGATTCCCATG
>SHNG01000098.1 GCA_004295005.1 Gammaproteobacteria bacterium | reverse complement strand
GACTGAAAATCAAAAGCCAATCGCACCCCACAGATCCGCGCCTTCAATGGTCGGATTTTGGCTTTTCCGTGATGTCTGTCGGGCTGAGCCCGACCAACGACAACGCGAATCGCCTGATGAAGATGGCGTGTCGGACTGAAGTCCGACCTACACCAACTCGAACTGCGGTTGTGCAGATAGGCATGCGTGCGCCGTTTCAGCGTTGTCGTTGGTTTCAACCCGACGCTTTTTGCTTGATGAAGGTGGCGTGTCGGGCTGAAGTCCGACCTACAACCAACCTGTGCGCGGCCTACGCACCGTGCTTTCCGCGCAGGAAGGTCTCATCCAGCAGCATGGTGGAGAGGATGCCGACAAAGGCCTGGTTGTCGGCAAAGCCGGTGGCCTTGCCCGCGCGGCATTTGTCGAGCAGGCGGCCGACGCTCGTCGCATCGAAGTAGCCGGCCTTGCGGATGCGTTCGGCACTCAAGAGATCGCTCACATAGTCGGGTGCCTTGCCATGGATGAAGAAGCTGGCGCTGTCCGGCGCGCGATAGGGTTGCTTGGTGCGGGTGACGATATCCACCGGCAGCAGGTCGGCCAAGGCGCGGCGCAAGAGGTATTTCTCGGTCAGGCCGCGAATCTTGAAGCTTGGCGGCAGACGATTGCCGAATTCGATGACGCGGTGGTCGAGGTAGGGCACGCGGCCTTCGATGGAGTTGGCGGCGGCAACGCGATCCCCCTGTGCTGCCAGCAGATAGGCCGCCAGCAGGGACTTGGCTTCGACGTACTGGTCGCGCGCCAGCGGTGCCCATTGCTTGATCTGCGCTGGCAGGCGCTGTTCGTACCAATCCAATGCGTTGCGTTCACCGATTTCGGCGCGCAGTTCGGCGGATAGAAAATTCAAGGCGCGCTGCGAGGTGGTCCAGCGCGGCACATGGGCAAAGATCGGTCGTTCGATGTGCTCCAGGCCCTGGCCGAAAAAGGATTCGGCGAAGGCCGGATTGCTGACTGGCGAGTTTTCCAGATAGCCGTACAGACGGCCCAGCAGTTTGGGGCGCAGGCGTGAGCCCGGTTGGCGCGCCCAGAAACGACGCACCTTGGCTTCCTTGAAGATGTCATAACCGCCGAACACCTCGTCGGCACCTTCGCCGGTCAGCACCACCTTGTAGCCTTCCTCGCGTACGCGCTGCGAGAGCAACATCAGCGGCACCGGCGCGGTGCGCAACACCGGTGCCTCGGCGTGACTCACGAACCGCGGAAAGGCGTCCGCAATCTGCGCGCGCGTGCAGCGCAGGGTGGTGTGGTCGGTGCCCAGATGCCGCACCATGGCCTGCTGGTGTTCGCTCTCGTCGAACTCGGCATCCTCGAAAGCCACCGAAAAAGTGCGTACCGGAGTCTCGGTGAAGCCGCGGATCATGGCGACGATGCCCGATGAGTCGAGCCCACCGCTGAGATACGCACCCACCGGCACGTCGGCGCGCAACTGCAGGCGTACGGCATCGATCAGCAGCGCGCGCAGTTCATCGGTGGCCTGCTCGACGGACGCGAACGCAGGCGGCGATCCGATTTCGGGAAACGCCCAGTCCCAGTAGCGGGTCAGGGTTTCGCGGCCATCGGCTTCGATCGCCAGCAGATGACCCGGTGGCAGGCTATGAACCCCTTCGAACACGGTTTCCGGATCGACCGGCGCCCAGTAGGTCAAGGCTTCGACGAGTCCGGGCGCATGCAGGCGTGCGCGTTCCGGCAGCACGGCGAGCAGGGCCTTGATCTCGGAGGCAAACCAGAGGCGTCCGCGTGCACGGGTGTGGAACAGCGGGCGGATGCCGGCGCGGTCGCGAGCCAGAACAAATCGGCGACGGCGCGCATCCCACAGCGCGATGGCGAACTGCCCGTTGAGGTGCTCGACGAAGCGATCACCGTAACGGTCGTACAAGTGAACGATGACTTCGGTGTCGGACTGCGTATAAAAGCGATGGCCTTGCGCGATCAGTTCGGCGCGCAGTTCCACGTAGTTGAAGATCTCGCCGTTGAACACCGTCCACACATCGCCGCGTTCGTTGTGGATCGGCTGATCCCCGGTGGCAAGATCAATGATCGAGAGGCGCGCGTGGGCAAGGCCGATGCCCGCGTCGACATGAAACCCGTAACCGTCCGGACCCCGATGGTGCAGGGTATGGATCATGGTCTCCAGTTCGTTGCGCGCGGTATCGGGCTGAATTTGCCCGCCACTGAATCCGGCTATTCCACACATTGCACGGTCACGTCCTGAAAATCGGGGCAGTCGTTCATTTGTTGCCGGGTTCCTTGCCATTGTCGGGTTGAAACCCGACCTACATGCGGTTCGTTCGGTATCCGATGCGCGCTTCCTGGCAGGCAGTGAAAGTTTCCTTCGCCACCGCATCCCAGCCCCGCGAAAAACGCTGTGACAGCGCCTGCTCATCCCATTCGCGTTCCAGTGTAGCGGCCAGTGCGACAGCCAGTGCGCGTTGATCACGCGGCGCAACCAGCAGGGCACAGGATTCATCGACCACTTCCGGCACCCCGCCGACCGGCGTGGAAACCACGGGCCGGCCACAGGCCAGGGCCTCGACCAGCACATTCGGATGGCCTTCCGAATAACTCGGCAAGGCGAGCAGGTTGCAGGCGGCCATCCATTGCGCAACTTGTGTTGCGGGCTGCGCACCGACCAGGCGCAGTCCGCAATCCGGGTCCGCTGCGCGCGAGGCGAGTTCACCGCGCATCGGGCCATCGCCGACCAGTACCAGTTCCGCCCGTGGTCGCGACCTGCGCAGTTCCTGCATGGCCTCGATGAGTTCACGCAATCCTTTTTCCGCTACCAGGCGGCCGACATACAGCACCAGCTCCGATTCGTCGCTGATTCCGCACTGGCGACGTGCGTCGGCGCGATCCCGCAGGTGGAAGGTGCCGGCATCGCAGCCATTCGCGATGACCCGGATGCGCGAAGGATCCGCGCCATAGTCGCGAACCGCAAGGCGACCGAGATCGGCGCTGACCACGAGCAGACGATCGGCCTTGCGCACCACCGGTGCAGTAAGACGGCGACTGATCGCATCGCGCACGCGGATGTCCGAACCACGCGCTCCGGCCACCAGAGGCACGCCCAGCTTGCTCGCCACCTTCAAGGCACCGAAGGCATCCGGATACAGCCACCAGGACAGGATCACATCCGGTTTGAATGCACGAGCCGGCTCAGACAGTGCGCGGGCGCAGAGCCAACCATTGAACGGTCGGCTCAGCATGGGCAGGGCCGGGTAGCTGGCGAAACGGACATCGATGTCACGGGAAGTTTCGGCCGGCGCCGGCGCCTGGTACAGATAGCTGCGTGGCCGTGCCCAGCGTGGATAGCGGGCCACCGGGCTGAGCACGCGAACTTCGGCAAGCTGCGCCAGTTCGCGCACGGTTTGCAGGATCGGGCGTCCTCGGGTCGGTTCTCCGGCAATGGGGAATTGCGAGGTAACGACGAGGATGCGCATTGGCCGGCAAGCTGGGCGAAAGGCGCGATTGTAGCGGTAGCAGCCCGGGTGGCGGGTGGCTGCCGGCTCGCTTCGAAACCTGTATGGCGCGCATCGCGGGCGATGTAAGATGCGCGCCCCACCTCCCTCGCGGGTGTCCATCGTGGCCCTCGTGTCTCCCCAGACGCCTTCTTCGTCGCGTGTCGTCGAACTTGATGCCTTGCGCGGACTGGCCGCGCTCGCCGTCGTCGCGTTTCACTACACCACACACTATGGCAATGAAGTCGGCCACCTCGGTGACATGCCGGTGTCCTTCGATTTCGGCAACTACGGTGTGCAATTGTTTTTCCTGATCAGCGGCTTCGTCATCTTCATGACCCTGGAGCGCACGCGCACGGCCATGGATTTCGTGGTGTCGCGGTTTTCGCGCCTGTTTCCCGCGTACTGGACAGCGATCCTGCTCAGTTCGGTCGTGGTTTACACCATCGGCATGCCCTCGCAGCGACTACCGTGGAAGGATGTGGCATTCGACTTCACCATGATCCAGGAAATCCTTGGTGCCGAACATCTGGATGGCTCGTACTGGACCTTGCAGGTCGAACTGTTCTTCTATCTGCAAATGCTGGTCTGGTTCATGCTCGGTCAGCTTGGGCGGATTCGCTGGATCATGGGTGGCTGGCTCGTGCTTGCCGTGGTGTTTGGTCTGGCAAAAAAGATGGACATGCACGTTTCCTACACCGTCGGCGAACTGTTGATCGTCCGCTACATTCCGTTCTTCGCCATCGGCATCCTGTTCCATCTGCTGCGCACGCAGCCTGGGTTCTGGAAACTCGATAGCGCCCTGATTGGCCTCAGCCTGATTGCCATCGGTCTGGCCTACAAGCCAGTACTGCTGGTGGTGGGCCTGGTCTGCACGGCCATCTTTGTCCTGTTCCATCTCGGCTGGCTGCGTGCCTTGCGCTGGGCACCCTTCACGTTTCTTGGCGCGATTTCCTATTCCTTGTACCTGCTGCACCAGGCGATTGGATTCAGCGTGATCTGGCAGATGGAAAAGCACGGTATCGCGCCCGCAGCGGCGGCGCTCATGGCGGCGGCGATGGTGACCGTGCTGGCCACCGGACTCACCTGGTGGGTGGAGCGACCGGCGATGCAGGCGATCCGCCGCTGGTGGAAACGCCGCCATGCGCCGGTTCCAGCCTGAAGACTCAGCTTCTCCTGCCGAAGGTCTGATCAAGACCTTGCGCAACGCCGACGCGCGGTTTCCAGCCCAGCACCTCGCGTGCGGCACGGGTGTCGAAATTGGCCAGCGGCCGCAATGAGCGCACCCGATAGCGGGTCAAGGGCACCTCGCGCTTGAGCAGCTTGCCCAAGAGTTCCACGCCCCAGCCCAAACCCATGAACAGTCCGGTCGGTACGCGGATCAACTTCAACTCATCGCCCAGTTTGTCCTTGGCACGATCCAGATATTCCTGCTGGGTGACCTGGGTGGTATCGACGATGTTGAACACCTGGCCGACGGCCTTGGGGTTGTCGCCAGCCAGGAGCAGGGCATCGACCACATCCTGCACAAACACCAGTGGCAGGCTCATGTCGCCGGGGCCGACTGCAACCCAGCGCCCGGCCAGCCCGACCACCGCATTCGGGGTCACCTTTTCCGCGCCCGGGCCGAAGATCTGGCCGGGGCGGATCACCACGGCGGGCAATGCGGCATCGCGAATGGCATCGAGCACCACGCGCTCGGCGACCAGCTTGGTGCGCGTGTAGGCACCGCGCCAGTCCGGATGCGGCTCATACGCGGAAGATTCCGTCATCGGCTGCGCCGGATCGCGACCGGCGTGATCGAACACGCTCATCGAGCTCACGTAGACCAGGCGCTGGTTGCCATGCCGGGTGCAGGCCTCGACGATATTGCGCGTGCCCCACAGGGTGCCGGCTTCGAAATCGCGCACGCTGCCCTTCATCGCCGCGCCCACGTGGTAGACCACGGTTGCACCCTTGACCGCATGATCGACTGCGCGAGGATCACCCAGGTCACCGATGACGGTCTGCATGCCGCTGTCGCTGGCGAAGGCTGCACTCGGCTTGCGCAGCAGGACGCGCACGCGCTGGCCGCGTTCGCGCAAGGCACGCACCAGCTTGCTGCCGAGGAAACCCGCCGCGCCGGTAACCAGGGCATCGACCGGTTCCAGTTCCTGGTAGCGCGACTCGATCTCTGCCGCGCGCAGGCGATCGGGTTCCGCGCAGGCCGGTTCCAGCAATTCGATGATGCGCAGGGCAGCCTCGCCATCGAAAGGCGGCTTGCCGTTGTCGCGCGCGGCCAGGGCAAAATCGGCGGCGCCCTTCTGGATGCCGGGCGAAGGCTTGAGCATGCCGGTGGCAAAACGCAGCACGTTCCACGGCACGCGCACGCAATCGGCGGCTGCGCTGAGAACGGTGTTGATCACGATGCCGATGAACTTGGGGCCCGGCAGCACGCGATGCACATGCAGGGTTTGCAGGAAGCGGTCGGCGGTGATCACGCCGCGCGTACCACGCACCACCAGCCGGCTTTCCATGGGTCGGGCATTCCAGGACAGCAGCATGCGACCCATGCCACGCTCGCCTTGCGCCTGGGCTTGCCACTCGTCGAACTTGAGGTTCGGATCGCGGCCACTGGACTGATAGGTGACCTTCACATCCGACAACTTGCCGAGAAACGCCTCAAGCGTGTACAGGCCGTGCACGCCGAGATCCCGGAACGGATACGAGCCCTGCGCGACCTGGCCCGGCAGGGGACCGCCCGCATAAGCCGGATATTCGGAGCTGCGCAGGATATCGACGGAAACCAGCTCGCCAATGCGGCCTGCGCGCACCTGTGCGAGCGCCTTCATCACCACGGGATCGAGCAGATCGGAATGGTTGACGCCCAGCATCAGCCCCTTGGACTGCGCTATCTCGATCATGGCCCGGCATTCCGCGATGCTGTCGGCCATGGGTTTCTCCACCAGCACCCGACACCCCATGTCGAGCGCCTGCATGGCCAGTGCGGCATGCGAGGCGGGCGGTGTCAGGATGTAAACAGCCTGCGGGTTTTGGCTCGCGAGATCAGCCAGGCTGCTGGCCGCTTTTGCCACGCCGAAGCGCTCGGCCAGCGCGGTGGCGGCAGCCAGGTTTGAATCGCAGATGCCGACCAATTCGACAAAATCCAGCCGCTTCAAGGCGGCCAGGTGGTGGCTGGCGACATAGCCGGCGCCAACTATGGCGACCCGCAATTTGCTGGATGGCATTGCACTCATCGGGATCCTCGAATGAATCAGGTTTTTTGGCGGGATTTCCGCGCCAGTTCATCGCGCACGTGGGCAAGAACGGCATCGACGCGGCGATCCCAGGATTGATCGGCAACGGCGGCCATGCGCCTTGCACTGGCCACGGCGGAGCTGTCGGCGAGCGCGGCTTCAATCGCCGCCAGAAACGATGGCCCATCGTCTGCGATGCGCACGACATCGGAAAACTTCTCGATTTCGGCATTGCGCACGCTGACCACCGGCTTGCCGGTGGCCAGGTATTCGCGCAGCTTGAGCGGATTGGCGTTGATCACCTGGCGATTGAGTCGGTACGGAATGATGGCGACATTGAATGCCTTGGCCCAGTTCGGCAGTTCCGCATAGGGTTGCGCACCGACGAAATGCACATTGGGCAGCGCGTGCAGATCGCCGACATCCACCGCCTCATGACCGACCAGCAGGAACGACCAGTGCGGGCGCTGGCGGGCGAGGAAACCGATCAGTTCGAAATCGATCCAGGCATGCAATGATCCAAAGTAGCCGATGACCGGGTGCGGCAACTCGCGTGCCGCTGCGGGCACGCAGGTTGCCGGATCGGCCGTGCGCGCAAACAGTTCGACATCGACGCCGTGCGGCGAAGCCACCACATTCGCGTTGAGCGCCCGCTTGGCTTCGAGCAGGGTGGGTGGCGCGACAAACAGCAGATCCGCGCGCCGGCTCAAGGCGTCGTCGCGCTGACCGATCAGGGCTGCGTCCACGCCCGGATGCGCCGCGTAGTCATCGATGCAGTAGTAGACGCACAGCGATTCGCCGAGGCGTCCGGCAAGGAATCCGGGATGCGGAACCACGAACCAGGAAATCGGGCGCTGGATGCCGGCCTTGCGCGCGGCGCGGCGTACCGCCCAGCGACCGAACCAGCGGTTGAGCAAGTCAACGCCTGGAATGCGGCGGAATGGCAATTGCGGAACCGTGCAATGCCAAAGCTTGCCCTCGACTCGGGTCGGCGGTTTGAAGCTGGCTGCGAGCTTGCGCAACAGGCGCCTGAAATCGCGCCCGCTCGCCGACGGTGCGCGCATGCCGGGTGAGCTGATGTAGAGCAGGGGAAGCCGGCGCGCCAGGCGCACGGCCACATGATGGCTGCTGGTGCGGTTTTCCGCATGCCAGTCGTTGCCGAAATAGAGGATGCCGTGCCCGTCCAGCGGATCGCGGGAATCACTCATTGCGCCACCAGCACACCAGCCAGACCGTGCCGCCGTGCCAGATCCAGTCCTTGCGCAAACCCGGGATGCGGTCGAGGTGCGGACCCACGCGACGGGCTGCCGGGGCAAAGATCGTCACCAGACAATGCCGGCCGATCTCGGACATGCGCTTGAGCGTGGCTTCGACATCCGAGAGGTAATAGAGCACTTCGCAGGCGGTGACCAGATCCACCTTGGCATCGCCGCTGAGCCAGGGTTGGGAAAAGATATCCGTGGCGGCGAATTTTCCGCCGGGCACGCGCTCGCGGGCGCGCTCGATGGCCTTTTCGCTGACGTCGAGGCCATACACCTGGCGGGCCAACCTTGCAAAATGCAGGGTCTGGTGACCCTCGCCGCAACCGAGTTCCAGCAGGCTGTCCAGGGTTCCGAATTCGCGTTCGATGATGCGGTTGGTGGCCTCGAAACGTGCCGCCTCGCCCGGAGAATCCATGTTCCAGGGATCCTTGATCGAATAGGCAAGGTCCAGGCGTTCGAAATTGTCGTTGCCGCCGACGCCGCGCAGGGCATATTTCATCCAGGTGCGACGCTTGATCTTGTGCAGCAGTGACTTGAGCTTGCTCGACATCGTGACGTCATTCCTTGCAGTTCTTGGGCGGCAGCTTGTCAGTGGATGCCGGTGGGTGCTCGGTGTCCGTGCGCAACGGTCGCAAGGGCGAGCTGTACCAGTCCACCACCAGGCCACAACGGAATTCGACAAACGAAGGGCCGTATTCCCAACGCTGCTCCCAACCGCTGACCGGCTCGCCATTGAGCTCGCGCACCTGTTGCGCGGTGCTGCCGAGGCTGATCACCCGGGGCGTGGGGACAGCGGTTGTGCTGGCCGTGGGCTTCGTCAGCGATGCCGAACCCGGAGTTGGCGGTGAAACGGATTCGCCCGAATCCGGCATCGACTGGACCAGGAAGCCGACCAGCACGATGGCAAGCAGCATCAGCATCCAGCGGCTGGCACGGGGCGGTTGTTCGCGCCTCGCCATGGCTGCAGGCTGGATCGGGGGCAAGACGCTGGTGGTGGCAGCTTGCGAAGCTCCGGGCAGGCGTCCATGGCGGCGATGAAACTCCATGGCGGCGGCATACATGGCATTCAGGCGCTGCAGATCCTTCGCGGCATTGTCGGGGGCGCCCTGGCGGTCGGGATGCAGCAGGCCAACCCGCTTGCGATAGGCCTGGCGGAATGCGTCGAGCGAGCAGCCGGAGTCCAGCCCCAGTTCCTGGTAGAGCACCACGAAGTCGGTGTCTGTCGCCATGTATCCCCCTTGCAGCCGGGCATCTTAGCGTGCGGTGGACTTTCGTGCTGCCACGCGTGCATGCTTGCGGGCTTGACCCGGGTGCTCCAGGGGGTTGGTCGGGGATGCGTGGAAAGGTTGGTTCCGAGGGGGCCAAGGGACTGGACCTTGGCGTGGAGCAGCGCCACGATGCCGGGATTGAAGCCTGCACCGGGTGGTGATGAAGGTTCGCACCTTGAGCGGCCATGAGGCTAAGGATCAGGGGAGAAGGAAGGCATGTCCGCAATGGTGCAATCAGGCAGCGACAACGGACCCGTAGCCGGAAAGCGCCAGGTTCTTGCCTCCCTGCTGTGCCGAACCCGCTTGATTGCAGGCCTGTCGATGCTGCGATCCATGCTCAAGCGCGACTTGCGCATTCTCGCCTACCACCGGGTACTGAGCATTGCCGAACCGGATGCCTTCGCCTTCGACCTTGAATTGATCAGTGCAAGCGAAGCACGCTTTCGCAAGCAGATGACCCTGCTGCGCGAGCGCTACAACCCGATCCGGTTTGGCGATGTGATCAGGGCGCTTGAGTCGGGAACCGCGCTGCCGCCACGTCCGGTCATCGTCACCTTTGACGACGGCTATGACGACAACTACCGCGTCGCCTTTCCCATTCTTCGTGAACTTGGCGTGCCGGCAACGTTCTTTGTCTCGACGGGACATGTCCAGAGCGGGTTGCCGTATGCGTATGACTGGTTCGTACACGTGATCTGCCGCTCTGCGCCCGGGCAGTTGCGCATTGCCGCGCTCGGTGTCGATTGCGCCTTGCCTGCAACGATCGCGCAGCGGCGCGAGCTGGCCATGGATCTGCTCGACCGCTTGAAGAGCCTTGATGCACAAGCCCAGCAAGCGGTCATCGCGACCCTTGAGCAGGAAGCGGACCTGCCTCGAACCCGAGGGCACGCCGACTGCAAGCCGATGAACTGGGACCAGTTGCGCGAGATGCAGGCGGCAGGCATGGAGATCGGCTCGCACGGGGTGTGGCATCGCATGTTGGCCAAGCTGCCGCCCTCCGAGATGCATCAGGAAGTGCACCAGTCCAAGCAGATGCTGGATGGCGAACTTGCATTGCCGGTGACAACCATCTCCTATCCCGTCGGCGGACTGGATGCCTACAACGAAGCCGTCATCGAAAGCGCAAAGGCGGCCGGCTACACGCTCGGTTGCAGCTACATTTGCGGCACCAATTCCTTGCCGTTCTCGGCCGCTTTCCAATTGCGACGCCTGCCGGTCGAACGGCACATGGATGAGGCATGGTTTGAAGCCATGCTGGCCCTGCCGGAGGCGTTCACCTACCCGTCACGCCATCGGGCCGACTGAATCCCGCCAACCGCCATGTATTTCTTCACCCTGCTTTACCTGATCGCGGTGCTGGTGCGTCCACAGGAATATCCGCAGTGGGCGGATTCCGGCATTCCGATCCTGCCCATTCTGTTGTTGCTGGCGTTCCTGAGCTGGCTGCCGTCACGCAGCAAGGATCTGAGCGCCCCGCAATACGCTTTGCTGTTTGCCTTCCAGTTGGTGCTGATGCTCTCGCAGGTGTTCAACGGATGGACCGGCGGAGCGCTTCAGCAACTGTCCACGTTCGGGCCTGGAATCATGGCATTCCTGGTTCTGAGCCATGTGGCGATCGAGCGCAAGCGGGTGGTCTCGATCATGGCCGTGATCGTGCTCAGTGCGGCCCTGCTTTCCGTGCATGGCATTGAACAGGTCACCCAAGGCGTAGGCTGGACCGGGGTCGGCCTGTCGCAGGAAACGCGCATCCAGTACGTTGGCATTTTCAACGATCCCAACGACCTGGGCTTGCTGTTCGTGATGACCGTGCCCATGGCCATGCTGCTCGGCGCGCGCGGTGGCCTGCTCGGCTTGCGGCGCCTGTTCTGGTGGGCCGGTGCAGGCTTGATCGGCTATGGCATCTTTCTGACCAGCTCGCGCGGCGCATTGCTCGCGGTCATTGCCATCCTGGGGGTCTGGGTCTGGCGCAGGCGCGGCCTGGTGACGGCGATGCTGCTGGGCGTCGGCGCCCTTGTCGCGATCATGGCCTTGCCCTCGCGCATGGGTGACATCGACGCCGGCGAAGCCTCTGCGGCAGGGCGTGTGGATGCCTGGTACAGCGGCTTCGAGATGTTCTTCTCGAATCCGTTGTTCGGCATCGGACCCGGAAACTTCGCCGACAACAATGCCAACCTGACCGCACACAATTCCTTCATGCTCGTACTCGGTGAAACCGGATTCATCGGATACACGATCTGGCTGGCGTTTGTCTGTTATGGCTTCATGATGATGCTGGCGATACTGCGCCACCAGCCGGCGCTGGCCGACGCCAGCCGACAGGCCGACTGGAAGGCGGAGCAATCCATCGCCATGACCCTGTTGCTGTGCCAGACCGGATTTTTCACGGCGGCATTCTTTCTCAGCCGCAGTTATGTGATCCTTCTGTATTTGCTGGCGGCCCTGGTGCTTGGTTTCTATATCGGCGCACGCCAACGCTACCCTGACCTGCCCAGATTCGAGCTGACGCATGACCTGTTGCGTTGGCCGATACGGTCGCTGGCCAGCATTGTCGGCCTCTATCTGTTGGTGAAGATCCTGCTGGTGACTTCCTCATGACCGCTCGCGCGCAGGCACTGCGCAACACCCTGTTTTCGACGATCGGCATTTACACCGAGTACTTCCTCGGCATGCTGACTTCGATCTTCATCGCACGCCAACTTGGGCCCGATGACTATGGCGCCTACAGCGCCATCATCTGGCTGGTTGCGATGGGTGTGGCCATTTCCAACGCCGGCACCGCCAGTGCGGTCATCAAGTTCGTTGCCGAATTGCGCGGCAGCGAGCGCGACACGCTGATTGCACCCACCATCGCCTACCTGCGCAAGGCGCAGCACTGGTTCATGCTGGCGGTGATCGTTGCAGTGGGGCTCTTGCTGCTGTTTTCAGGGCAGCACATTGCCACCGGTTTCGATCACTGGATGATTTTTGGTTTTCTCGCCATCGCCATCGGCTTGCGTTCGCAGTACATGTTCAATGTTGGCATCGCCAAGGGCTTCGAGGATTTCCGCGTCACCGCCATCGTTGCCAGCATCGCCACTCCGATCAACCTCGGCATGGTCGTTCTGGCCTGGATTCTGGATGCCGAAGTCGAGGCCCTGCTGGCGGTGTTCCTGATTTCCGGAGTGATCTTCTACGGCATCTCCCAACGCCTGACCTCGCGCCTGATCCAGCCCTCAGCGGTGGATGTGCAGTTGCCGGAGGATTTCCAGCGCAGGGTCAAGCGCCACATGCGCCTGGTGGCGATTACCGTGACCATCGGCTTTTTTGCGGCCAGCGAAGTCGAAGTGTTCTTTCTCAATGCCTTTGGTGACGCCGAAGGAGCGGGGCATTTCAAGGTGGCCTACCTGCTTGCGTCAGGCGCTGTGATGCTGGTTCCCGGCGTCATCGGCTCCCTGCTGTTGCCGATGATGGCCAATGCCCTGAGCAAGGGGCGCGATGTTGCCGGGCGCCGCTTTGTTGCGTCGACGACCTATCTGACCCTGCTGGCCGCGCCGCTGGTTGCCTTTGGCGCGGTGTACAGCGAGCCGATCATCACCTTCATGTATGGATCGGCGTATACGACCGCGGCATCGGTGTTCGCCGCCTGCATGTTTGCCTGTGCGCTGTCCACGGTTTCCCAGAGTGGATCGAGCCTTTTGATCAGCGCCGACAAGCAGCTCACCATCCTGTTCCTGGTGATCCTGTGCGGCATCATCAAGGTGACCCTGGATGTGGTGCTCATCCGCAACTACGGGCTGCATGGCGCAACCGTTGCCTACGTCGTGGCGGCCATGTTTGGAGCCGTGTGCAATCTGGCGCTCGCCCTGCGTCTGATCGGCATGCAACCGGACTGGCTGCGCCTGCTGCGCATCCTGCTCGCTGCGACGGTGACCGCAGGGGTGATCTGGCCCTTGCGTGGGCATTGGCCGGCATTGCCCACGCTCGTGGTTGCGGGTCTGGCCACGGTGCCGGTGTATGCGCTTTTAACCCTGTTGTTGCGCTGCTGGAGCAGGGAGGACATCGAGCACCTCATGCAGTTGCATCGGCGCTTTGCCGGTGGTCGGCCGCAGGCTGTCGTGCGCTTGCTGGCCTGGTCGGGACGCATCGGGCACAAGGAATTGTCGTGAGCGGGCTCTACGAAAACGCATTCCGCCATGTGCTGTTTCCGCTTTACGAAAGCGTGCTGTGCCGGCGCAAGACGCTCGCCCATCTGCGCGAGTACGAGGCTTCGCAATGGCTGGACCGTGAGCAGGTCGCCACCCTGCAATGGAACAAGCTGAAGGCGCTCATCGAACATTGCTGGCGCGAGGTGCCGTACTACCGGCGTCGCTGGAAGGAACTGGGCATCACCCCGGATGACATTCGCTCGCCTGGGGATTACGCGAAGCTGCCGACCCTGACCAAGCCCGAGATCCGTGCCCATTTCGAGGAACTGCATGCGGATTCGTGGCGCGGAAAGTTGCTCTACAAGACCACCGGTGGTTCCACCGGCGAGCCGATGTGCTTTGGCTATACCCGGGAAAGCTACGAGCGACGACTCGCCGTGATGTGGCGGGGGTACGGCTGGGCTGGTGCGCGCATGGGCAGGCGCACCCTGTACCTGTGGGGCGTGGCCATGGAATCCCCCCTGCGCCCGCATGCGATCAAGGATCGCCTTTACCACGCCGCCTTCAATCGCCGCATGCTCAATGCCTTCCTGATGAGCGAGGCACGCATGCCGCAGTACGCGGATGAGATCAACCGGTTTCGTCCGCAGGTCATCGTTGCCTACGCGAGACCCTTGCTGCGCATGGCTGAATGGTTGCTTGCGTCGGGACGTCGCGTACACCAACCGGAAGCCGTCCTCAGTGCAGCAGAGGCGTTGCATGATGCCCAGCGCGAAGTAATCGAGCGCGCCTTTGGTTGTCCGGTGTTCAATACCTACGGTTGTCGCGAAGTAATGCTGATTGCATCCGAGTGCGAGCAACGTGAAGGCCTGCACGTGACTGCGGATCATCTGCTGGTGGAGCTGAGCCATTGCCGCGAAAGTGCGGGCGGAAAGTCGATCGGCGAAGTCACCCTGACCGACTTGCACAACTACGGCATGCCCTTGTTGCGCTACCTCAACGGTGACTTGGCAACGGCCAGCGACCGAGCCTGCGCATGCGGTCGTGGCTTGCCGCTGCTTGAGCGTATTGATGGGCGCAAGCTGGACACCCTGCGCACGCCGGCTGGTCATCTGCTGCCCGGCGAGTACATTGTCTATGCGTTCCTGCATGTGCCTTCGGTCAAGCGTTACCAGGTCGTGCAACGGGAGCTGGCCGCGCTCGATGTCAGCGTGGTGCCGGATGCCGGGTTTACCGCGCAAACCGAGGCGCAGATCCGCACGGAACTGGCCAAGGCGGTCGGTGACAGCGTGACCATCCGCATCCATGTGGTCGAAGACATTGCCAGCAGTGCCAGTGGCAAGTTCCGCGTCACCATCTGCGAACTGGACTGAGGCGGCGGGTGAAGATTTCGCATTTCGTCGAGAACCTCAATCGCGGCGGCCTTGAGCGCACGGTCATCGATCTCATCCGTGCCCAGTTGCAGCAGGGGCATGATTGCCAGGTTGTCTGCCTGTTCGAAGCGGGATCACTGGCTGAAGAACTGCGGGCGCTCGGCGTGGCGGTGCATGCCTGCGGCAAGCGGCGTGGCCTGGATATGCGCGCATTGCGGCGTGCACGTGCGCATTTGCGTGCACACGCAACCGGGGTGCTGCACACCCACAACGCGACCGCGCACTACCATGCCGTGCTCGCATCCCTCGGGCTGGGTATCCGCCGCGTGATCAACACCCGCCATGGCATGGGCGCGCTGGAACGCGCGAGCCGTCGCGAATGGCTGTTCCGGCGCACGCTTGGCCGTACCGATGCCGTGGTCACCGTGTGTGAGGCGGCACGACGCGAACTGCTGGCCAGCGGACGTTTGCCAGCGGCAAAGCTGGTGGCGATTGCAAATGGAATCCGGGTCGAACGCTTCAGGCCGGCGGATGCCGACACACGCGCAGGCCTGGCCAGGACGCTTGGCCTGGCCGAAAGGACCCGCATCATCGGCACGGTCGGACGCCTGGCGCCAGCCAAGCATCATGCCGCCTTGATCAAGGCTTTCGCTGACGTGCACCCCAGCCACCCCTCAAGTGCCCTGGTGCTTGTCGGTGATGGTTCGCTGCGCACTGAACTCGAAGCCCAGGTAAGCAGACATGCACTCGGGAATCGGGTGTTCCTGCTGGGTGACCGCAGCGACATTGCCGATCTGCTCACCGGGTTCGACATCTTTGCGCTGTCGTCACTGACCGAAGGTTATTCGATTGCCCTGCTGGAAGCGTGCGCGGCGGGTTTGCCCATCGTGGCCACCGATGTGGGCGGCAATCGAGAAATTGTTCGCGACGGCATCAATGGCAAGCTGGTTGCTGCGGATTCAGTCGAGCAACTGGGTGCGGCGCTGGCAAGCCTGCTTGCCGATCCGGGCACCTGCGATGCCATGGGGCGGGCGGGGCGTGACTGGGTTTGCGGGCAGGGTTCGGTCGCTGCAATGGCGCGTCGTTATGAATCCTTGTACAAGGGCCTGCCGCCAGACCCGCCAGCCAGCGCGTAACGAATTGCGACACTCCGGCATTTTCCCTGTACTCGACCGCCCTCGGCTGCGTAAACTTCACAGTCTCGCACCTCGATTCGAGCGGGAGTCGACACTGGCTGGCGTACGTCGTTGCCGGGATTGCACCTGCGCTGCTGCGCACCGTTTTATGGAGCCGACGTGAATCCAAGGCCAAACAGGCTGAAAGTCCTCAGGTGGTTGCCGGATTCGTGGCTGCTTTGCAGCGGACCGACGGCAGGCAAAGCCCTGTACCTCAGTTTCGATGATGGTCCCAACGAGGGTTTCACCGAACGCCTTCTCGATGTGCTGGCGGAAAACCAGGCGAAGGCGACCTTCTTCCTGTTGGGTGAACAGATCGAGCGGCATCCCGATGTCGTCGCGCGCATGGTTGCCGAAGGCCATTCGTTGGGAAATCACTCTTACGACCATGCGCGATTCACGCGCATTCCACATGCCGAGCAGATGGATCAGATCGCGCGTACCGAGGCCCTGCTCGGCAAATTCGATGGCAAGTCGGTGCATCGGTTCCGGCCGCCTTCCGGGAAATTTCCCTTGTCGCTGCTGGTGCATTTCGCCATCCATCGTGGCGGCATCGCCTATTGGTCCTACGACAGCCTCGATTACCAAAAGAAACCCGCGGCAGAGTTGGTCGAGGTCATGCGTGCCCAGCCACCGCGCGCGGGCGACATCATCCTGATGCACGACGAAAGCGATGCCACCATCGAAGCCCTGGCAATCCTGTTGCCGGAGTGGCGCAAGGCGGGTTTCGTGTTTCGCGCATTGCCCGAATTGGGGCAGGCATGATGGTGCTCCTGGCCCTGGCCGCCCTCCTGCTCGTTGGCGCCGCAGGAATCTGGTTGATCCTGCGTTCGCGCAACATGCAGATCTGGATTGGTTCCTACCTGGCGCGCGCGCCGCGACCGCAAACTTCCGGCCCGGTGCATGTGATGTTCTGTTTTGTCGATCACTTCGAGCCGATGTGGGGCCGCGCGGATGAGCAAACCCAGCGCGCCCGGGTCGAACGCTGGTGCCGCGATTACCGTGCCATGGCCGCTCGCCACCACGATGCCGACGGCCGCCATCCGCAGCACGGGTTTTTCTATCCCGAGGAAGAATACGTCGAGGAATACCTGACGCAGATAGCCGATCTGTGCGCGGATGGTTTCGGCGAGATCGAGATCCACCTGCACCACGACAATGACACCGAAGACAACTTCCGCACGGTGATGCGGCGCTTCTGCAACACCCTGCATGAGAAGCACGGTGCGCTGTCGCGCGATCCACGCACGGGCGAACTGGCCTTTGCCTTCATCCACGGCAACTGGTCGCTGGACAACTCGCGCAGCGATGGCCGCTGGTGCGGCCTCAACAACGAATTGATCCTGCTGCGCGAACTCGGCTGTTATGCGGACTTCACCTTGCCTTCCGCACCCAGCGACACCCAGACCAGCACGGTCAATTCGATCTACTACGCGACCGATGATCCGAGCAAGCCGAAGTCGCATGATTGCGGTGAGCCGGTGCGCGTGGGCGGCACGCCCAGCGGTGATTTGATGATCGTGCAGGGGCCGCTGGCGCTGAACTGGCGCAATCGCCGCTTCGGCATCATTCCGCGCATCGAGAATTCCGACATCCGGCGCAATTGCCCGCCGTCGAAGCAGCGAGTCGATGACTGGATTCGCACCGGCATCCACGTGCAGGGCCGGCCGGAATGGGTGTTCGTGAAGATTCATACCCACGGCACCCAGGAAGGTGACATGGATACCCTGCTTGGCCCGCAGATGAATGCCATGCACGATTACCTGGAATCCGCATACAACGACGGTGAGCGTTTCGTGCTGCACTACGTCACCGCGCGCGAGGTCTACAACATCATCAAGGCCGCAGAAGCCGGCAAGCAGGGCGATCCGAACCAGTGGCGGGATTTCATCCTGCCGAGGCCCAGCCATCGGCGCAGCGCGCGGGCGGCGTGAGCGCATCGGATCGGAATTCCATCGACGCGGCGACGCCGGTGTGCGTCAGCGTGATCATGCCCGCCTACAACGCGGCCGCCACGATTGCACGCTCCATCGAATCGGTGCTTGCGCAATCCTTGCCGAGCTTCGAGCTGCTGGTGATCGATGACTGTTCGTCCGACACCACGCGCGCCATTGTCACGGGCTTCGCTACACGGGATGCGCGGGTGAAATATCAATGCATGTCGGCCAACGGTGGTGTGGCCGCAGCGCGCAATGCGGGGCTGGATATGGCCACGGGCGAGTTCATTGCCTTTCTCGACAGCGACGACTGGTGGCACCCGCGCAAACTGGAATTGCAGGTTGCACAAATGCGACAGCACGGAGCACGCGTCAGCTATGCGGGCTATCAACGTGTCAGCGAGGATGGGCGGGTGCTTTCACTGGTGAAACCCCCGGCGCGCCTGACCCATGCGGATCTGTTGCGCAGCAACTTCATCGGCAACCTCACCGGTGCCTTTGCACGTTCCTTGGGTCAGCCGCGCTTCCGACGCATCGGCCACGAAGACTATGTGTTCTGGCTTGAAGTGATCCGTCTGGCTGGCTCGGCGATCCGCATCGAGCATGATGAACCTCTGGCCTACTACCTGGTCCGCGAAGGATCGGTTTCCGCCAACAAGTGGCGGGCAGCACGCTGGCAATGGCGCATTTATCGCGATATCGAAGGTTTGTCCTTGCCGCGCGCCATGGCCTGCATGGTGCAGTACATCTGGTTTGCCCTGGCCAAGCGCCGCTGAGCATGCCCGGAGTCGTTGCGGGGAGGCATGGAAGAAGGCACCGAAATCAATGGCTCCGAAACCAGTTGTCCCATGGCCTCAGGAATGTTTCCGCCCGGGTAAACCCGTCCCAGACGTATGCTGTTTTCCGTGAAACACGATGAAGCGCCGGGTCCAACGCGTTTGGGCAGTTTCAGAGCGCATGGCGAGGCCCAGGCGACAATTGCGATCGCGCATCTGGTCAAGCAGCCGTGGATCACGCGACACCGAAGCCGCGGCGTCTTTCCCGCTCAGATCCTTCAACGGCATGTTCAATCCTTTACCCTGGGAATCACCCCAAGATTAGACCGAAGGATTAGACCGCACGATGGAAGTATCCTTATGATATGTATAGAAAATGTCCTGCTCCCAACATCCAGTAAGGCGTGTTAGGCTGCGGGAATAGGTTTCACAGTGAAACCTAATAGGCGTTAGCACCACCATGAACCATCTCGAAGAATTGACGGCTGAGTGGTACGAGTTTCGTGGCTATTTTGTGCGTCGTAACGTACAAGTCGGGCGCCGTCCAAAGGGCGGCTACGAGTGTGAGCTGGATGTCGTTGCGTTCTGTCCGCAACGCAAGCATCTCGTGCATGTTGAGCCGTCGATGGACGCAAACACTTGGAAGGTGCGTGAGGCGCGCTACAAAAAGAAGTTCGAGGCTGGCCGGAAGTACATTCCGGGGTTGTTCAAAGGCATCACAATACCAAGCTCCATCGAGCAGGTTGCCTTGCTGGGCTTTGCAAGCAATTCCAACGTCAAAACACTTGCGGGCGGTCGCGTCATGACTTCAGCAGAGTTTCTGGCAGAAATAACGAGTGAGGTTGGCAAGCTACGTATTGCTACGGCAGCCATCCCAGAGCAATTTCCACTACTTCGCACCATCCAATTCGCGTACCAGCATAGGCAAGCGGCTGGGTGGTGCTAACAACTCGGTCAGCCGGACGCAAATCCCGCTACGCGGTCTTTGCGCCGGTTACCTCGGGCGCTAGGTGCAGCAAAAAAATTACGCTCCCAATTCGATTGTTTGGAATGACCGATGAAAAATTCTCTATCTACGAAAATCAGTGAATCAATCAATGGGATTCAAACATTCTTTCTGGTAGCAGCATTTTCCGTTGCTGCCTGGCAGGCCTACAAAAGCACGAAAGCACTCGAGCAACAGGAATATGGCTCACTAATTCAGCAGCAACAAGAAATCTTTAGCCTGCAGATTGACAATAGCGATGTATATGTGAAGTCGCTCCGAGAACCTGAAAAACTTACTCCGTCTGAACTCTGGAAAGTGACAGAAATTATTTATCTCCGGATTGAGTTGCTAGAGCGATTCAGGCGCGCGTATAACAACGGTATTATTCCATTAGACGACTTATCAGATGAGTATTCCGATGCAAACATCTACCTTGGAACGCCGATAGGTCGGTTAGTTTGGCACAGTGCCAGAGAAGATTATAAAGACGACCCAGAATTTGTTTCCGCAATCGACAACGCAATTGAAGGCAAGGATGTCGTTGCACCAGACCATATTTTTTTCAATGACCTCTACCACAACTTCAGAGAGATTTTTGGCGAAAAGCCAATCACACAAATAGAACATGCGCAAAGCGGCACCTAACAAGGTGAATTCAACTTCGACGTGCTACCGCACGCGGCTCAATTCTGGAGGTGGCTGCTTATGACATTTTCTCGCATCAAGGATTCTTTTCCTAGCACTCTCGTTTCCGGCGCTTGCGCAAAGTGGCTGGCGCGACATGGACGGCAACCCGCTCCCCGAGACCGAAGCAAGACTGTCCCGAGACGGGTTCAGTGCATCCCTGGTCGTCACTTCGGATCGTGACTGGCAAGCCAAGTGGGAAACCTCGCCAGAGACAGTGCCTCACTTCACTGAGGCCAATGAAGTCTCGAAGGGCGGCGAGCTGTCCATCCTGACTTTCCTTGCCAACCCGCTAATCGGACCTTCCGGGATGACCGATGTGGCCTGCGATTTCATCGTTACGCGACCAGATGGTTCCAAGTCCATCAATGAGCTTGATATGCCGTGCTTCAACTTTGAGCTCAAGACCAATCCGAAAAACGTCTATCTCACGGCAGCCTCACTCAAGCATATAGCCGAGCCGTCGGACCTGCGTGGCACCTAGACAGTAGCAGTCACAGTCAAAGACCGCGTCCGCGGCGTTGCCATTCCGCTTCGAACCTCATTTGTCGTGAGATAAGCAGCTAACAATTCAAGCCGACGCCGCCTCGCGGCTCGGCTTGAAATGTGAGGTGTCATTCCGTACCTGCGAGGCGATATGTCAGCTCCTACAATCACCCCTGGACTCATTTACCACGATGCGCCCAAGGCGATTGATTGGCTTGGATGCGCATTCGGATTTCAGAAACGCACCGTTATTCCGGGCGACAACGGCACGATCCTGCATGCCCATCTAACCTTGGGCAACGGCGGCATCATGCTTAGCTCTGCTGAGGGCTACCCGTTCCCGGAGCTGTGCAAGTCTCCGCGAGAGCTGGGTGGCGTTGGCACAGCCGAAATCATCGTTTACGTTTCCGACCCCGACGCGCACTATCAACGCGCGGTCGCGGCCGGAGCCGAGATTGTCATCCCAATTGAAAATAAGCCGTACGGGGGCCGTGGTTACTCTTGCAAGGATCCGGAGGGCTACGTCTGGGCGTTCGGGTCGTACAATGCATGGGCGAGCGAATGACGCCCAACTTCTCGGTCAACCGGCGCAAACCCCGCTACGCGGGACTCGCGCCGGTTAGCCGGGAGTTAGCTCTCAGATATGAAAGCCGAGCTCAGCGAGAAAACCTTGCGCCATCTTGCAGCGATGTTTGAAGGCGAGGATCGACGGAGCGCCATCCAGCTCCTGCTTGAGCAATGTGGTAACAATCTGCCAGGCCTTCAGAGTCTTGATGCTATGCAGCTTGAGCGGTTTCGGTTTGCGGCATTGAAGGTGAGTGAGGGCCAGCTTGCCAAGCTGAGGAGCGCTGTACAGTTGGCGCAGACTGACTGGCGGGATCTTCTGGTTGTGGCAGGTTTTGCCGAGGACCTGGATGCACATGAAGCTTGGGCTCCCAGCACGAAGCATAGCTGACAAATTGCTGCACGCGACGTGCGAAGACGCGCGCGCAAGGGCGCAGAGGTTGGGTTGCGTGCTGAGCATTTGTGCGGCATGAACATATTTGGTATCGTGCCGCATGGACTTCGAGATCGACTACTTCAATGAGGAAGTGCAAAACGAAATCCTTGCCCTTCCCGACACTCTCGCAGCTCGCTATATCGTCCTGACTCGTCGCATGGAAGCACTTGGCCCCAACCTTGGCGATCCACATACGAAGGCGTTCGGGCATGGTTTATTCGAGCTTCGCCTGAAAGGCGCGGAAGGAATTGCCCGCGTCTTCTATTGCACCCTCGTTGGCAAGCGGATCTTCATGCTGCATTGCTTCATCAAGAAATCACAGAGAACGCCACGAGCTGATCTCAATCTTGCAATCGCCCGAATGAAGGAGGTGAAACGTGAAAACTCATGACCAGATCGTCAAGGCCCTGATTCGCCGCCCCGCTGTTCGCGCAGAGGTCGAACGGATTGAACGCGAAGAGGGAGAACTACTTGACGCCCTCCTCAAGGCTCGCCATGAGGCCGGACTTTCCCAGGCACAGGTCGCAGAGCGAATGGGAACCCATGCTCCTGCCATTGCTCGCCTGGAACGCTCGCTGGCTACAGGCAAGCATTCGCCTTCGCTTGCAACATTGCGCAAGTATGCAGATGCATGTGGCAAGCAACTTGTTCTCAAGGTTGCGTAAGCCCAGCCTGACAACGCCCTGGCAGCCTTACGTCATAACGAACGCATGATGCTCTTGCCCTGAGCTCTCTGGGCCAATGCTGCTGGCGAGGTTGTCCCTGTGGCGCGTGTCAGCGCCTTGCGGTGTGCAACAGCAGTCAGAATGGTCGGCTGACGACTTCGCAGATGGCCTGCGGATTGGCTGCATCGTTCTTGCCACGCTTGCCGGATAGCCGATAAGGCGCAACCAGCTTCGGTGCCATCAAACCCACCCTGCGCTTGCATGCTGCAAAGGCCCGTGCCCAATGATGTGCACCCGAACGCGCATCCATGACGATCCGGTAGGGTGGCCGCTTGGCGATGCGCTCGGTCCACAGCCCCACAAGAGCCTGGTTGATTGGGCAGGAATTGACCATCGCGCCGGAAATTTGCGGAATTTCACGCTGCAAACGGGGCTGGTTCACACTTTTTCCCTGGCTAAGCCCCTGATTTCAAAACTGGACCTCAGTTTCGCCGATGCCGAGTCGGTACCTTGGCCCTCCCTGAAATGCGGTTAGCCGGGGCCGAGTCGGGCCCAACTGGCCGTAATGTCGTCACCAACCACTCGCG
>SHNG01000153.1:9698-23175 GCA_004295005.1 Gammaproteobacteria bacterium | reverse complement strand
ACATGCGCCTGAATATCCGCCTGATGGGAGTGGCTTTCGGCATCCTTGCCATCGCCGTCATGGGACGTGTGATCATGCGTGGAGCTTCCCGCTCGCGCCAGCGCAAGGGCGGATCCTTGATCCTGATCGGCTTTGGCCTGCTGGTGGTCGGTTACGTTGGGGTATTTTTTGCCCGCCTCATCAAGGCCTCGATCTCGCGCCAGCGGGAGTTTCTTGCCGACGCATCCGCCGTGCAGTTCACGCGCCAGACCGAAGGTATTGCCGGCGCGCTGAAGAAAATCGGCGGACTGGCGGCGGGCTCGGAATTGACGAGCCACGACGGCGAGGAAGTGGCGCACATGTTGTTTGGCGATGGCGTGGGATATTCCGCGCTGTTTGCCACTCATCCGCCATTGATTCAGCGCATCAAGAGACTGCAGCCCGGGTTTGACCCGAGTGAATTGGCGCAAATTGCACGTGCGTGGAGAAATCCTGTGCGTGTGGGCGAGGTGGATGATCCCGACTCCTCAGTCGCCGGATTTGCACCGGCCGGGTTGAGGGAAGACAAGCCTGGGCCGAAACGTGCATTCGACTTGCCTCCCGCAAGCAAGGAATTCAAGGTTGCTGCTGGCGAGGTGGTTGCGCAGGTCGGTCGCCCGGACCACGTGGACTATGTGACTGCGGCGAGTCTGAACTCCTCGATTGCGCATCCGCTGCGTGAGGCGGCGATGGACCGAGAGCGTGCCATGGCCCTGGTACTGGCATTGGTGCTCGATCCCAAGCCTGAAAGCCAAACCATTCAGCAAGAGCTGCTTGTCCAACATTTGGATCATGGGACGCTTGCCGAGGTTCTGCATTTGCATGAACAGGTGGAAGGCTTGCATCCCATGCAACGCCTGCCATTGGCGTCACTGGCGTTTCCCACCTTGCGCCGTCTGCCGCGCCAGCAGTTGCAGATTTTCGTGACCGCCCTGGATCGCCTGATTGCTGCCGATGGCCAGGTCCAGTTCCAAGAATACTGTCTGGCGAAGCTGGTCGCCATCCAGGTGATCGATGCCCTGGATCCGGCCGCGACCCTTGTGATCGGGCGACTCAAGCTGGGTCAGGTCAAGCTCGATCTGGGTAATCTGTTTTCCATCGTTGCCGCTTATGGGCATGACGATGTGGAGAGTGCCCGTCGTGCCTTTCTGCAAGGGATGAATGAACTGGGCACACAAGAGGCGATGAGTTACGCACCTCCACTGGATTGGGCCCTGGCGCTGGATCGCGCCCTGCCACGCCTGAACCAGTTGGCTCCATTGGCCAAGGAACTGGTCGTGCGTGGGCTTACCCTGGCGATCAGTGCCGACGGCCTGATCAGTGTGGCCGAAGCCGAATTGCTCAGGACCGTGTGTGCTGCCTTGCATTGCCCATTGCCGCCGATCCTGCAACGCGACCGGTGATGGGCGGTTTCGCGTCGCCACAGGCTAAGGCTGCCGCCCCGTTTTTCCTGTCCTCCACACGAGCATTGCGTCGGATTGCCGGCTCGTGGAGCATTACGCCCCCGCTTGGAACCGCGTGCCGATGACCCAGGAAACCGAATCCATCGATGCGCGACTGACCCGCATCCTGACTGCTTTCGGGGCTCGTTTGGGCATCCTGCTGCGTAGCTATCACCTTGATCGGCAAGGAATTGATCCTGCCGACGTGGAACAGGAAGTGCGCATCCGCTTGTGGAAAGCCATCGAACGTGACCGCTCCGGGGCCTTCCATGCGTCTTATGTGCAGAGAGTGGTGGCAAGTACGGTAATTGATGCGTTGCGCAGGGCTCAGGTGCGTTCTGTAGAGCCGCTGCCCGACGAGGAAGACTCCGCTACAGCCATCATCGAGGAAGGCGTTGGCCCCGAGCAGTCGGCCAGTGACGAGGCGCGCATGGACGGACTGCGTCGTTGTCTGGCGGAGATCCCGGAGCGCAGACGCCTGCCAATCACGTTGCATCTGCAGGGTCACTCCCTGCAGGAAATTGCCGATGTTGTCGGGGTTTCGGCGGAAGCGGCGAGAAAACTGGTCAGTCGCGGACTGGATGGATTGAAGGCGCGACTGGATGAATTGGGATACGGTGATTTCGATGACTGAGCGCAGCTTGTCCAACCTGTACCGACGCATGGGCTCCGCCGCCCGCAAAGGTGCGCCTGGGTTGCTGGATGCGGACACCCTGGTGGCGGCATCCGCTGGACGTCTTGGCGGCGATCGTCGCGACGAAGTAGCTGCGCTGCTGGCCGACTCGCCGGTGCAAACCAGCCTGGTGCGCATGCTGCGCGATCTGGCCGGCGATGCGTCGGATATCGCCACGGCGGTCAATGCACGCAATCGTCTTTCCCATGAGCGTGGCCGGGGCCGCGTTCGTCACGCATTTGCATCGACGGATCGTCGCCTGCGCTGGGTGGGCATTGCGGCATGCCTGATGCTCGTGGTCGGCGTGGTGGTGCGCATGGCACCCTTTACGCATACCGGCAGTTTGCCGATTGCGGAGGAATCCAGGCAACCGGATCGCATCTTCACCAGCGTGGACGAGATATTTGCCGCCGTTGATGATGTGGCCCAGCAGCCCGATTCCGACCAGTTGTTCCGCTCGGATTTCAAGGGCGGCTGATCGCACCAATCCAAGCATGAAGTACGCAAAACGCCCGGCTTGCCGGGCGTTTTCGTTGCTGCGACAGATGGAACGGTCCCGCCTTCCGTCAGCGGGCCCGCAGCGCGCATGGGCCAGCGCAACCCATGGGGCAAGTAGGGGGCGATCAATTCGCCACGGTCGCGGCGTGCTCGCGCGTGGCGGCAAATACGATATCCGGCCAGCGTTCTTCAGTCAGTTGCAGGTTGACCCGGGTCGGGGCGATGTAGACCAGCTCGCCGGCAGCGTCGATGGCCAGGTTCTGCGCCGCCTTCTCGCGGAACTCCTCCAGCTTCTTCGCGTTGTCGCAATGGATCCAGCGCGCGGTGACCACACCGACATTCTCGAACGCGCAATCCACGCCGTATTCGTCCTTGAGCCGGTAGGCAACGACGTCGAACTGCAGAACGCCGACCGCGCCGAGGATCAGGTCATTGGACATCAGCGGACGGAAGAACTGGGTGGCGCCTTCCTCGGACAACTGCGCAAGGCCCTTCTGCAACTGCTTCATCTTGAGCGGATCCTTGAGCCGCGCGCGCCGGAACAGTTCAGGTGCGAAGCTCGGAATGCCGGTGAAACTGAGGACTTCACCCTCGCTGAAGGTGTCGCCGATGGAGATGGTGCCGTGGTTGTGGATGCCGATCACGTCGCCGGCATACGCCTCGTCGACGATTTCGCGATCCGAGGCCATGAAGCTGAGCGCGTTGGCCAGTTTCATTTCCTTGCTGCTGCGTACATGCAGCGCCTTCATGCCACCGCTGAAGGTGCCGGAGCAGATGCGCATGAAGGCCACGCGGTCGCGGTGCATGGGATCCATGTTGGCCTGGATCTTGAACACGAAGCCGGTCAGCGCTGATTCGTCGGCTGCAACCGTACGCGTGGTGGTTTCGTGTGCCTTGGGTGGCGGCGCGTGTTCGACAAAGAAATCCAGCAGCAATTGCACGCCAAAATTGTTGACTGCCGAGCCAAAGAACACCGGGGTCAGCTTGCCGGCGAGGTAGGCGTCCTTGTCAAACGGATGCGATGCACCGCGTACCAGTTCCAGTTCATCGCTGAGTTCGTTCCAGGCATCCTCGCCGATGCGTGCACGCAGGGCGGGGTCATCCAGACCCTTGAAGATCGTCGAATCCTGGCGCGTGAAGTTCTTTCCCGGCTCGAACAGATGCACTTCATCCAGCAGCATGTGGTACACGCCCTTGAGACGCGAACCCATGCCAATGGGCCAGGTGATCGGAGCGCAGGCAATGCCCAGTACCGATTCCACCTCGTCGAGCAGTTCGATGGGTGCACGGCCTTCGCGGTCGAGCTTGTTGATGAAGCTCATGATGGGGGTGTCGCGCAAGCGGCACACCTCCATCAACTTGATGGTGCGCTCCTCCACACCCTTGGCGCAGTCGATCACCATCAGTGCTGAATCCACCGCAGTGAGCACGCGGTAGGTGTCCTCGGAAAAATCAGCGTGGCCGGGCGTATCCAGCAGATTCACCACGCACTCGGCATAGGGAAACTGCATGACCGAGCTGGTCACGGAAATGCCGCGCTCCTTCTCCAGCGCCATCCAGTCCGAGGTGGCATGTCGCGCGGCCTTGCGTGATTTCACCGAGCCGGCCATCTGGATCGCGCCACCGAACAACAACAGCTTTTCGGTCAACGTGGTCTTGCCGGCATCGGGGTGGGAAATGATGGCGAACGTACGCCGTCGGCGCATTTCGCTGACTGGATTGCTCATCGGGAAGCCTGGATCGAATGCGCGCAGCGGCCAGCGGCTGGCGCGGGAGCGGCATTGTACGGCAGTGCGGGGAATCGGAAATGCCGGGATGACCAGCCGTTCGGCTGTTGAAAGCCGGGATTCGGACTGCGCAGGCACGGATGCCGCAGCGAACGTTCGCATGGCGAACGGCCCGCAGGGTGAGCCGCAAGATGCGGCGAATCCTTCGGGGCGCGATGCTTTTCGCCTCTCCCGCCAGCGGGAGAGGCCGACGCGCAGCGGCGGGTGAGGGTGATGCTTTGGTCTGTAGTCCACCCTCACCCCAATCCTCTCCTTTATGCCCTCTGGGTACGCCGGCGGGAGAGGGGAGTAAAGAAGCAAGGGCGCGAGATTCGGAAGTGGGGAATCGGAAATGCCGGGATTCAAAATTCGGGATCCGATATCCGTGGAGCCGGCTCGTGCTGGCGTGGGATCATCGGTTCCAGCTGAAGCAGAAAGCTGCGTGCGCTCGCGCAAAACCAAAGGGTCACGGGTTCGTTGCTGTTGCCAATCCCGAATCCCGAATTCCCAATCTCGGATTTATCGCCATTCCTGGCCGTCCATTCACTCGCGGCGAATGGTCAGGTCGCCGCTGAAGCTTTCAACTGTGACGCGCGCGTCACCGCTGCCGATGGTTGCATTCAGCGAGCGACCGGGACCGTCCTGCGACTCCGACACCGAACCGAAGTCGCTGCGGATCCGGCCGCTGAAGGTTTCCGCTCCAAGTCGCGCTGATACATCGACCGGCAGGACGATGGTCACGTCGCCACTCATGGTTTCCGCATCGACGAGGCCGCTGCTGCCTGGCTTGCCACTCAACGTGATGTCACCGGAAACCGAGCTGGCGGAGAACTCGCGATAGGATCCAAGGCGCGCGTTGATGGTGCCGGCAACCGTCTCCAACTGGACGTCCTGGTGACTGGATTGCAGCTCGATGTCGCCGGAGATGCTGTCCACGCTCGCGCGTTCACCTTGTCCGTTCACGTTGACATTGCCGCTGACGCTGCCGACCTCGATCTCGCGCGCATTGCTATCCACGCGGACCTTGCCGCTGACGGTGTCAATATCGATCAGGCGACCGGAAACGGCATTGACGGTGACCTCCGCGCTGACCGTTTCAATGCTCAATTCGACACCGGCGGGAACGCGGATATCGAGGATTGAATCTTCCACGTTCGATTCCGAGTCCCAATTGAACCAGCCGGATCGCTCCGCACTTTGTACCTTGATTTCCACATGCGACGCGTTGCCGACGACTTCGAGGCCCTTGTTGCCGGAACCCAGGGTCCCCTCGATGCCGACCTGGTTTCGATCCCAAGCGGTGACTGTGACCGAGCCTCGCACATTGGAGATGTCGATGCGGGCATCGGCGTCCACATCGCGTGTCTCATTGATGGGCGTTCCAGCCAGCGCGGATGTGCTGCTGGTTGCAAGGATCAGGGCGAGCATGCAGGTCGGCAGAATCTTCATGGGTGTTTCCTCAGCCGGCATTGAGCCCATGACGGGCAAGTCGACGTTGTTGCGCGTGGGTACGATTGATCAGGCCAACCAGGAAGGTGGCGTCCGGCTGTTGCTGCAAGGCGGATTCGAGTTCGTTGATGGCCGAATCCAGCACGACTTCGGATCCGGCCAGGCGCGGGTCGCCGCTGCGGGCGCGCAGTTTGGCGCGCTCGATGCGCTCGCGCACGCTGTCACCTTGCGCGCTTGAGATTGCATTGCCGGTGTTGTCCGCCGGCTCCATGCGCATGGAAACCAGGGCCAGGCTGCTGAGCACGCCAATGACCAGGCTGGCCGCGAGCGCCAATGGCCAATGGCGGCGACGCCTTGGCTGTGCACGGTTGCGAACAGGTTGGGCAATCCGGCTTTCGATTCCGGTCCACAAATCGCGACTGGGGGCAACCGGCTCGCGCAGTTCGCGCAGTTGGCGCAGCAGTTCAAATTCGTTCATGGGGTTTCTCCCAGCGCACGCCTGAGCAAGCCGCGTGCGCGATGCAGTTGTGCCTTCGATGAACCAACCGCCATGTCCAGTTCGCGGCTGATCTCCTCATGCTTCCAGCCTTCGATGTCGTGCAACACCAGCACGGCGCGCGCGCGTGGCGGCAAGCTGGCGACGGCGCGTTCCAGGTCGGCACGTTCGGCGACGCAGAACGGACGTACCGGCTCGCTTGCGCGTTCGAGTTCATCACTCTCCGTGGCGTCCTCGAGATCACGGCGGCGAAGCTCCATCAAGGCGACATTCACGGCCAGCCGATGCAGCCAGGTACTGAACGCGCTTTCGAAGCGGAAGCTGTCGAGTTTTTCCCAGGCGCGCACAAAAGCTTCCTGGGCCAGTTCCTCGGCGCGAGTGGAGTTCATTCCGGACAGGCGCCAAACCGCGCCATGCACACGGCCCACATGGCGTCGATAGAGCTTCTCGAACGCGCGCACGTCGCCACTGCGCGCATGTCGAACCAGATCGAAATCATCGGGTTCGGACTGCGTGTCGCGACTCATGGGCAGTGGCATGGCGAGGCAGGCGGTATTCATGGTGCCGGCTTGGATGCACTGCACGCATCCAGGGTTTAACCGCTGCCGGCTCAACCCGCGTTGGCGCGCCTGGCGACTGGGGTCGACGCCGCGGCGGTTTCAAGGGCGGCAGCGATTGCCTGCTGTTCGGCCTTCAATCGCTGCGGCAGGCGTGAGCCGAAACTGTCGAGGTACTTGGCAATGTCCGCCAACTCCGTGCGCCAGCCGTGCAGGTCGACATCCAGCAATTCATGTCGGGCCGCTGCGGAAAGCTCAAGGCCATCGAGTTTGAGGTCGTCCACGCCGGGAACGAATCCAACCGGGCTTTCGACGGCGTCGCTGGTTCCCTCACAACGACCGAGGATCCATTCCAGTACGCGCAGGTTTTCACCAAATCCCGGCCACAGGAACTTGCCATCGGCGCCCTTGCGGAACCAGTTGACGTGGAAGATCTTCGGCAGCCTTGCACCCGGCTGGTCGAAAGACAGCCAGTGCGCGAAATAGTCGGCGAAGTTGTAGCCACAGAATGGTTTCATGGCCATCGAGTCGCGACGCAGCACGCCGACTGCGCCGGTTGCCGCAGCCGTGGTTTCCGAGCCCATGGCCGCGCCGACCAGCACCCCATGGGCCCAGTCCTTGGCTTCGAACACGAGCGGCACCAGCGAAGGCCTGCGGCCGCCAAACACGATGGCGCTGATGGGAACGCCCTCGGCGGCTTCCGCCATGGGCGACCAGCTCGGACATTGCCTCGCGGATACGGTAAAGCGCGCGTTGGGGTGCGCTGCCGGGCCTTGAGCCTCGTCAAATTCGCGCCCGCGCCAGTCCTTGACCGGCGTGCCCTCGCTGAGACCTTCCCACCATGGCTGGTTGTCCGCGGTGACGCCGACATTGGTATAGATGGTGTCGTGCTGGATCATGGCCAGCGCATTCGGATTGGTCGTGGTGTCGGTGCCGGGCGCCACGCCGAAATAGCCCGCTTCCGGATTGATTGCCCACAGGCGACCGTCCTTGCCCGGTGTCATCCAGCAGATGTCATCGCCCACCGTCCAAACTTTCCATCCGGCCTTGCGGTAGCCCTCGGGCGGAATCAGCATGGCCAGGTTGGTCTTGCCGCAGGCCGATGGAAACGCCGCCGCGATGTAGCGGGTTTCTCCAGCGGGATTCTCGATGCCGACGATGAGCATGTGCTCGGCCAGCCAACCCTCGCTGCGCGCCTGCCACGAGCCGATGCGCAGGGCATGGCATTTCTTGCCGAGCAGGGCATTGCCTCCGTAGCCGGAACCGATCGACTTGATCGTCAGTTCTTCGGGGAAATGCATGATGAAGCGCTTGTCCGGATCCAGTTCGCCGGTCGAATGCAGGCCCTTGACGAATTTGCCCTCGCGTTCGATGCGGGTCAGTGCCGCGGCGCCCATGCGGGTCATGATGCGCATGTTGGCGACCACGTACGGGGAATCGGTGATTTCCACCCCGCAGCGGGAAATCGGCGAGTCAATCGGACCCATGCAATAGGGGATGACGTACATGGTGCGGCCACGCATGCAGCCGGCGAACAACGCGTCAATCTTCGCGTGGGCTTCGTCCGGGGCCATCCAATGGTTGTTCGGACCGGCATCGTCGCGGTCCCGCGTGCAGATGAAGGTGAGGTGTTCCACACGCGCCACATCGGTCGGACTCGAACGATGCAGCGTGCAGCCCGGATGGGTCTCGGGATTCAGGGCAATCAGGTCTCCATTGCCGAGCATGAGTTCGGTGAGAAGCCGGCTTTCTCCATCCGAACCATGACACCAGTGGATCTCTGCGGGCTCGGTCAAACGGGCGACATCGTCAACCCAGCGATTCAGGGAATCGAGTGAACTTGGCATGGTTTCCTTGGCGCAGGCCGCAGCCTGCAACGATCTGATGGGAGTATCGGGGGAAGTTAGCGAGCCGGCTCGGGCTTGGCAAGGTGAACTGCGGCAAAGACCAAACGATCAGTCGGGCACCAGGGTCGATATGACATGGTCGACATAGGCCTGGTACTCGTCCTGGTCCATGCGTGGCATGCCATGTCGTTGATTGAGCTGGAGAAAGCCGCTGTAGGCGGTGTAGGCAAGGCGGGCCCGATGGGCGGCGCGACGGGCATCGAATCCGGCTTCGCGATAGGCATCGGTAAGCAGACTCAGGCGGCGGCGCGAAATGCGCTCGATCACCGGCTGCACCAGGGGCAAGTCGGAGGCCTGCAACAAGGCGGCGTAGATGCGATGTGACTGCACTTCGCGGCTGACCCGTTGGAACAGGTCGCGCAAACGCAGGCGGGGATCGGAAATCGCCTCGACCTGGGAAATGATCTCGTCCTCGTCGCGCCGTTCCCAGCGGTCGATGGCGGCCTTGAGCAGGGCATCGCGGGTCGGAAAATGCCAGTAGAAACTGCCCTTGGTGACACCCAGCACGCGGGCCAGGGATTCAACCGCCAGCGCGGCCACGCCTTCGGCCGCGACCACGTCGAGGGCTGCCTGCTCCCAGTCTGCGGCAGACAGTCGCGCACGCGATTCCATGTTTTGCGGGTTGGCAGGCATTCGTCCAGTGTGCCGGAGCAGGCACGCGAATTGAAGCTTGGCCGTTCGCTGCCATGCAGATTGATCTGACCTCGAATCCATACCATACTTGCGCGTATGGTCGAATTGCGTGATCCCATTGCCGAGCCCGCTGCCCGTCAGACCCGCCTGCAGACGGCGGATGGCGTCGAGTTGGCCTTGGAGGAATTCGGGGATTTCCCCGGGTCCGAGATCGTTTATGCCCATGGGTTCGGGCAAACCCGCCAGGCGTGGCTGGCCTGCGCTCGCGCCACCGCGAAGGCCGGATGGACCAGCACCCTCTACGACGCGCGCGGTCATGGCCAGAGCGGCTGGCTGAAATCCGGTGACTATTCGGTTGATCAACTGGTGGACGATCTGCGCCAGGTCTGCGCAAGTCGCAGCCAGGCACCCGTCGTGGTGGGTGCCTCGATGGGCGGCCTGGTCGGTATCGCGCTCGCAGGTCAGGCGCTCGAAGCCTGCCGCGCCCTGATCCTGGTGGACATCACCCCGCGCTGGGAGACAGCCGGCGTGGAACGCATCCTCGCTTTCATGCGTGCGCACCCGCAAGGGTTTTCCAGCCTCGACGAAGCCGCGGAAATCATTGCCGGTTACCTGCCGCACCGCACCCGACGCAAGTCGCCGGAGCGCCTGGGTTCCTTGTTGATTGCGGACACGAACGGTCGTTTGCGCTGGCACTGGGATCCGCGCATGCTCGAATCCATCGCGCACGACGGGGTGAGTCACCAGGCTGACCTGATGCAGGCGGCCACGCGCATTCGCGTACCGACGCTGCTGATCAGCGGCTCGGCGAGCGACGTGGTTTCCGAATCGACGATTGCCGAATTCCTGCACCTGGTTCCGCATGCACGCCACGCCGTGGTCGAGCAGGCGACGCACATGGTGGCTGGCGATGAAAACACCCGGTTTGCCGGATTGGTACAGCGGTTCCTGGATGAGCTTCCACGCAATTGACCTCGAAGCAAAACGGGCGGATCGTTCTGCCAGTCCGTCATCTTCGACAAGGGCCATTCGTCCAGATCGCCGTGAATGGTTTGCCCATCGTGTTGCTTGAGGTTGAGGAGACAAGATCATGTTGAACTGGATGCCGTTGATCGTCGCCGTGTTGGTGTCACTGACAGCCGCCTACCTGCGGCTTGGTTTGCGCACCTGGACTGTGGCCACGGCCGTCGCCATAGTCGGCGCAGGCGTGCTGGCCGGATCGCACTGGCTCGCCATCGTCGTGCCGCTGGCCGTGTTTGCCGCCATTACGGTGCCACTCAATCTGCCGGCTTTCCGGCGCTCGCGCCTGAGTGCGCCGCTGCTTTCGATCTACCGCAAGGTCACTCCAAAGCTTTCGGAAACAGAACAGATTGCATTGGAAGCCGGCACCGTCGGATTTGAAGGACAACTGTTCAGCGGCAAACCCGACTGGTCGCAATTGCTTGCCCAAGCGAAGCCGGAATTGAGTGTCGACGAGCGCGCGTTTCTGGATGGCCCGGTCGAACAGTTGTGTGCCCGCATCCATGACTGGCAGATCACCCACGAGTTGGCCGATCTGCCGGAGGACATGTGGCAGTTCATCAAGGACCACAAGTTCTTCGGCATGATCATTCCCAAGCAATACGGTGGCCTGCAATTCTCCGCGCTGGCCCATTCGGCCGTGTTGCAGAAGATTGCCAGCCTGTCGGCAACCGTTTCATCGACGGTTGCGGTTCCGAACTCGCTGGGTCCGGCAGAGCTGTTGCTGCATTACGGAACCGAAGAACAGAAGAACCACTACCTGCCGCGCTTGGCCGATGGTCGCGAGATTCCGTGTTTCGCATTGACCGGGCCGTATGCCGGCTCCGATGCCACTTCGTTGCCCGACTACGGCATTGTCTGCAAGGGCGAATGGGAAGGCGGCAACGTGCTGGGCGTGCGCCTCACCTTCGACAAGCGCTACATCACGCTGGCGCCGGTGGCCACCATCGTCGGACTGGCCTTCCGCATGCTTGACCCGGACCATCTGCTCAGTGATGAAGTGGATCGTGGCATTACCCTTGCGCTGATTCCGCGCAACACCGATGGCCTGGAAATCGGTCGCCGTCACTTGCCCTTGAACATGCCGTTCCAGAATGGGCCAGTGCGCGGCAAGGATGTGTTCGTTCCACTCTCGCAATTGATCGGTGGACCGGAGATGGCCGGCCAGGGTTGGCGCATGCTGGTCGAATGCCTGTCGGTTGGTCGCGCCATTTCGCTGCCTTCCAGCGCGACTGGCGGTGCTTGTGCGGGCGTGGCGGCAACCGGAGCCTATGCGCGTATCCGCAAGCAGTTTGGTCTGGCGATCGGGCGTTTCGAAGGCGTCGAGGAATCGTTGGCGCGCATTGGCGGACTCACCTATGCGGTCACCGCGCTCTCGCGCTCTACCGCAGCGGCTGTTGATCGTGGCGAAAAACCGGCGGTGCCTTCCGCCATTGCCAAGTACCACGCCACCGAATGGGGCCGCCAGATCTGCACCGATGCGATGGATGTGCACGGCGGCAAGGGCGTGATCCTCGGGCCGGGCAATTACCTCGGTCGTTCCTGGCAGGGCGTACCGATCATGATCACGGTGGAAGGCGCCAACATCATGACGCGCAGCCTGATGATCTTCGGCCAGGGCGCCATCCGCTGCCATCCCCATGTGCTCGATGAAATGCAGGCGGCGGCGTTGCCCGATTATGGCGAGCGCCTGCGTGCCTTCGATGATGTGCTGTTCAAGCACATCGGGTTCGGCATTTCCAATGGCGTGCGCAGCCTGGTGCTGGGCTTGACCCACGCCAGCATCGGTAAGGTTCCGGGCGATGCCTACACGCGCCGCTACTACCGCAAGCTCAATCGATACTCGGCGGCGCTTGCGCTGCTTGCCGACACCTCCATGATGGTTCTCGGCGGCAAGCTCAAGTTCAAGGAAAAAATCTCCGCACGGCTGGGAGATGTGCTGTCGTATCTGTACATCGCCTCGGCGATGCTCAAGCGTTACGAGGATGAAGGACGGCCATACGGCGACCGTCCCTTGTTGGCGTGGGCATTCCACGAATGCGTCTGGCGCATGCAGGGCGCGCTGGATGGCGTGATCCGCAATTTTCCCTTGCGACCGGTGGCCTGGATGCTGCGTGCGTTGGTGTTTCCGTTCGGACGGCGCGAGGTTCCGCCTTCGGACCGATTGGGTCATCGCGTCGCAGCGATTCTCACTTCGCCCAGTGAAACACGCGATCGCCTGACCGCTGGCGCCTATCTCACGCCATCGGCCAACAATCCGGTGGGGCGCATGAACGCATTGCTCCCCGAAGTGATCGCCGCCGAGCCGGTGGAGCGCAAGTTCCTCAAGGCAGTCAAGGCAGGTGAACTCGACGCGCTTGAGTACGAGCAGCAACTGGAACAAGCCATGCAGAAAGGGATCATCAGCGAGGCGGAAGGCGCGCTGCTGGCCCGCGTGCGCAAGGCCAGCTTCGAGTTCATCTCGGTGGATGATTTTGCGCCGGAAGAATTGCGTGCGGCCATGAGCAAGAAGCCGGCGCCCTCGTTGCGCAGCGTGGCCTGAGCGAATGGCCCGATCCACGCTGGAGACCTTTGGCCGCTTCTCCGGTTCGGCCTTCGGGCGCTGGCTGTTTTCGCGTCT
Organism: Gammaproteobacteria bacterium; assembly: GCA_004295005.1. GTDB lineage: Bacteria > Pseudomonadota > Gammaproteobacteria > Xanthomonadales > Rhodanobacteraceae > Dokdonella. The sequence continues at coordinate 10,096 of SHNG01000153.1, read as the reverse complement.
GCTGTGCTGGCGGGCCCCGTATTTCGCTTCCATCCATCCGCGCATCGAAACACTCGAGCCCGGCCGCTGCGTGGTGCGCCTGCGTCAGCGGCGACGCATTCAGAACCATCTGGGCACGGTGCATGCCATTGCACTGTGCAATGCCGCCGAACTCGCGGGCGGTCTGGCCACGGATGTCACCATTCCGGGTTCAATGCGATGGATCCCCAAGGGCATGACCGTGCGTTACCTCAAGAAGGCGCTGGGCGTGCTGACTGCAACCGCGCAGGTGGATCCTGTTGCCGACAGCGCGACTGCGCAGGAATTGCACGCGCTTGTCGTTGTAAGGGATGCTTCCAATGACATCGTCTTCGACGCCGATATCACGATGTGGATTTCGCCGCGCAAATCCGCTCAGG
>SHNG01000153.1:0-9598 GCA_004295005.1 Gammaproteobacteria bacterium | reverse complement strand
TCCGGCTTCAGTTGCTTCTCCAGGAATGAATCCGCATCGCCCTGGTCGATGAGTATGGTTCCATCGAAGCGGTGCCCACTGCGAATCAATTCAACACTGTCGTGCAGGTTCCACAACGCGCGATCCTCGCCGAGGTAGCGTGGCAAGGCTTTCTGACCCCAGGGCACCCGGGTTGGCGCGACGATGGGAGCGAATGCGGACACCGAGCGGTATTTCCCCGGATTGCGCAAGGCGATGGTCAACGCACCGTGCCCACCCATCGAGTGACCCATGATGCCGCTGCGCGCGAGGTCGGCATCGAAGCTTGCCGCCAGGATCGTCGGCAGTTCGTCGACGACGTACGAGTACATGCGAAAGCGTGAGGCAAACGGAGCCACGCAAGCATCCAGGTAGAAGCCGGCGCCTTCACCGAACTCCCAATCGCCGGTCGCGCCTTCGAAACCCGTTTCGCGCGGACTGGTGTCCGGGGTTATCAGGAGCAAGCCGTGTTCCGCAGCAAGTCTCTGAGCGCCGGCCTTGATCGCGGCGGTTTCCTCGGTGCAGGTGAGCCCGGCAAGAAAGTACAGCACCGGCAATTTGCTGCCCGGGACTCTCTGCGGCTGGAACACGCCGAATTTCATGGTGCCACCGGTCGCGCCCGATTCGTGCCGGTAGAAACCCTGCACGCCACCGTGGCAGCGTTGTTCGCTGATGACTTGAAGATTCATGCGTGTTCCCAATTCATATCCCAATTCATATTTATTGATCCGGCCCGCAAATGATCTCGATATTTCGTAGGTCGGTTCAAGCCGCTAAGCGGCGGAACCGACGGGTTTTTCGGGGAGTGTCAGTTCCGCGCCTGCGGCGCTTGAACCGACCTGCGTTGGGCAATTTAAGTGCCGGATCAATAGGCAACGCTGTATGCGTTGTTTCCGTTCGTGGTGAGCTTTTCGAACCATAGACGGAAACACGGCACTACGAACTCATGCTTGAACATCTCAGGGCAGAGGACTCGATCTGATGCCTTGGGGATGGTCTGAACAAGTATTGTCGCGAGCAAGCTCGCTCCCACCAGTGCTTGATTTTGTGGGAGCGAGCTTGCTCGCGACGAATGAGTTCGGTATTTGTTCAGAGTTTCCTTAGGTCAGTGCCCTGTGTCGATCGCTGCGCGTTCCGAGTCCTTTTCGGCAGGCCTTGGCGAGATTTCCGGAAGCATTTTCGCTGCGCGCCATCCGATCCAGCCGGATGCCGCCGCGGCCATTATGGCCAGGGAGGCGAAACCGCCGAGCGTGGTGCCGATGGCGCGCAAACCATTGAAGCCGCTGGTCACCACCAGGTCACCAAAGCGCCACACCGCGGTGTCGATGAAGTTCTTGGTCTTGTAGCGCGTCTCCGCATCGACCTGTGCGTACAGGCTGTCGAATGCCGGCTTGAAAATGCCGTAGGCACTGGCGCGGGTGACCACCACAACCGCCGCGATCCAGGGTCCGGCAAACACCGCCATGCCGGCCAGCATCACCGCCTTGACCACGCCATCCAGAGCCAGCGCGGGGGCTGCGCCAAAGCGCACCATGAGCGCGCGGGTCACGCTCAATTGCAGCAGCGCCTGCAGGATGTTGGCGGAGAGATCAATGCTGGCCGCAAATCGCGTGCGCGCCTCGGGGGTCGGATAGTGGGCGCCGCTGTAGTCGGCGAGCAGTGCATAAATCACCGTGCCCACCGCGTCTCCGAGCAGCATGAGGATGGCCAGCCTGCGCATGAGCGGTGATTTGAAGGTCTCAATGGCACCGGCAATGAAGCTGCCGCCGATGATGCGCTCGTTGCGTTGGTTGTCACCGGCCACCGGATTGCCGCGTGACCAACGCGCCAGTGCCACGATGCAGACAATGGACAGCCCGAGCAGGATCGCCGAGATCACCAGCAGCCCTGCCACACCGACCAGGGCAACCAGGGCACGGGTCAGCGCCGGGCCCGCAATGGCTCCGGCCGCACCACCCAGGGCGATCAGCGGGAACAGTCGGCGTGCCTGCTCGGCACTGAACAGGTCCGCCATGTAACTCCAGAACACCGACACCACGAACAGGTTGAACACGCTTCCGTAGACGAAAAACGCAGTACCCAGCCAACGCGCGTCGATGGATTCCTGGGCACGGAACAGCGGAATGAAGGCAACCATTCCGGCAATGAAGAACAGGTACACCACCGGGATGAAGTGTCGCCGCGGAAAGCGCGCCACCAGTGCGCCGAATATCGGCGCAAGCGCAATCGTCGCCACAAACGTGGCGGCATAGAAGATTGGAAGCGCCGTGGAACCCACCGCAGCGGACAACTGGTCGCGTACCGGCCTTACCACGTAATACGAAGCCAGCACGAGGAAGAAGTAGGTGGCCGCAACCAGCACGGCAAACCATTCGTGGCGCTGGATGGCAGGGTGCTTGGGCACGGGTCGGATCCGGGTGGTTTGTGGCGAGCCTAACATGGTCGAGCTTGGCGGATGCAGCCATGCATAATGCGCAAATGAATGCACGGTTGTCACACATCAACCTGTTTCCGGTGAAATCCTGCGCACCCCTGACGCCGGACCAGGCGCACGTGGAATGGCGGGGTCTGCGCGGTGATCGGCGCTGGATGATTGTCGATGTCGAAGGCCGGTTCCTGACGGCGCGCAAGCATCCGCGACTGGTGTTGATCAGGGCACAGGCGGAAGGCGCAAACCTGCGCCTCAATGCGCCACAGATGCCGGAACTCGATTTGCAACCGGCAACAGGCGACGCTGAACTGAAGGTCACGGTCTGGCGCGATGAAGTGTCTGGTCGCGCTGCAAGGGAATCGGCGGATGCATGGATCAGTCGTTATCTCGGTTTTCCTGCGCGCCTTGTTTACATGGACGAGCAGACCGAACGTGCGGTGGACGCCAAATACGCAAGACCAGGCGATACCGTCAGTTTTGCCGATGGCTTCCCCGTGCTCCTGATCGCGCAGGCGTCCCTGGATCTGCTCAACAGCAAGCTCGCCAGTGCGCTGCCCATGTTGCGTTTTCGACCGAACCTGGTGGTCAGTGGAACCGACGCGCACGCCGAAGACGGCTGGCGATCCATCCGTATTGGCAAGATCCAATTCGATGTGGTCAAGCCGTGCATACGCTGCGTGCTCACCACGGTCGATCCTGCAAGCGGCCAATTCGATGCCGCCGGCGAACCATTGCGAACCCTGCTTGGCTATCGCCGCACGGCCAATGGCGTCGCTTTCGGGCAGAACCTGATTCCGCGCGGCACCGGCACCATCGCGCTGGGTGACGCGGTCGAAGTCATCGCATGAAAGGTGCTGGAGCATGTGCTCTAGCTGGGCCGACTACGGTCCATGTGAATATCTGCGGCTTGGTGATCCATGACCTATGACTACGTGATCGTCGGCGCGGGTTCGGCCGGCTGCGTGCTGGCCAACCGATTGAGTGAGGACCCCAACCACAGGGTTCTGCTGCTGGAGGCGGGTGGACGAGACTGGCATCCGTTCATCCACATGCCCGCTGGCCTGGCCAGGGTTGCCGGCCTGAAGTCGATCAACTGGGACTACAGCACGGTACCGCAGGCGCAGCTGGGCGGGCGTGAAATGTGGTGCCCGCGCGGCAAGGTGCTGGGCGGTTCCAGCTCGATCAACGCCATGTGCTACATCCGCGGAGTGGCCGCCGACTACGATGAATGGGCCGCGAACGGTGCTGATGGCTGGCACTGGGACAATGTGCTGCCTTACTTCAAGCGCAGCGAAGGCAACGCCCGCGGCGGCAATGCGTGGCACGGGGGTGATGGGCCGCTCACGGTTTCCGATCTGCGCCATGTCAATCCCTTGACCCGTGTGTTTGTCGAAGCCGGACAGCAGGCCGGGCTGACCGCCAATGATGATTTCAACGGACCGCGCCAGGAGGGCGTGGGCCTGTACCAGGTCACCCAGCGCGACGGTGCGCGCTGTTCGGCGGCAGTGGCCTACCTGGACCCGGCGCGACCACGCAAGAACCTGAGTGTTCGCACGCACGCATTGGTCAAACGCGTGACGTTTGTCCAGGGTCGCGCCAGCGGCGTGACCTGCGCGATAGGTGGCCAGGATGTGGAATTCACGGCAACCCGTGAAGTCATCCTGTGTGGTGGTGCGATCAACTCGCCGCAGTTGCTGATGTTGTCCGGCATCGGACCTGCGGATGACCTGCGTCGGGTTGGAGTCGAGGTGTTGTGCGATGTGCCCGGGGTGGGTGCCAATCTGCAGGACCATCTGGATGTCACCACCCTGCAGCATTGTCGCCAGCCGATCAGCTACGACCGCGTCAGTGAGATGAAGACCGCATTCGACTACTTCCTGCGCGGGCGTCGCGGTCCGGGAACCAGCAACGTGGCCGAGGGCGCAGGCTTCGCACGGTCGTCGCTGGCGCCGGACGCGCGTTGCGACATCCAGTTGCATTTCATTCCGGCGATGATCGATGACCACGGCCGCAATCGCCTGCCGGGTGATGGCTATACCCTGCATGCCTGTTTCCTGCGCCCGCACAGTCGCGGCCGCGTGAGCCTGCTCGGCAAGCACGCCACCGACAAGCCACGCATCGATCCCAACTACCTGGGCGATGCGGAAGGCTTCGACCTGAAGGTGATGGTGGAGTGCGCGAGACTGTCGCTGGAAATCTTTTCGCAGAAGGCATTCGATGTGCATCGCGGTGCGCCCATTTTCCCGGTCACATCGCCACGCAGCGAAGCTGATTACGTCAATTTCGTGCGCCAGCGCGCAGAGACCGTATATCACCCCGTCGGCACCTGCCGCATGGGCAGCGATGCTGCCGCCGTGGTTGATCCCCAGCTGCGTGTGCGTGGCGTGGAAGGACTGCGCGTGGTGGATGCGTCGGTGATGCCGAGCCTGCCCAGTGGCAACACCAATGCGCCAACCATCATGATCGCGGAGCGCGCGGCGGACCTGATTCTCGGCAAGGGCTGATCGCGTACACTGCGCGAGTCTTGAAGGGATGCTTGGGGAAACTTGCATGACGGAGTCGGATGACTTCAGCCTGCCGCTGGCTGCACCACCTCCACCACCGCCGCCCGTTCCGCATTGGCCGGCACGGGCGCAGCCCAAGCCGCTGGTCGAGCACGAATTCGAATTCAGTGGCCGTGGAAACGAGTATTTCCGCATCTGGATCGTCAACCTTGCCCTGACCATCCTCAGCCTCGGCATTTTTTCGGCTTGGGCCAAGGTGCGCACCGAGCGCTATTTCTACGGCAACACGAAACTGGCCGGCGTGCCATTCGAGTACCTGGCGAAGCCGTTGCCGATTCTGCTTGGTCGCATCATCGCCGTGGGGTTGTTCTCCGCCTACGTACTGGCCGGGCAGTTCAGTATCGCCCTGCAACTGGGGCTTGCCCTGCTGGTGGCGGTGCTGGCGCCGTGGCTGCTGGTTCGTGGCCTCATGTTCCGTGCGCGCTATTCGTCGTGGCGTGGATTGAGTTTTCGCTTCGTGCCGGACTATGGCGAGTCCTACATCCGCTTCCTGGTGCTGTTCCTGCCCCTGCTTGCCTCGTTCGGATTGCTTTATCCATGGGTCAAGGGCAAGCAGAAGGAGTTCATCGTCGAGCACCATCGCTACGGAACGCAGGTGTTCCGCTTTCTTGCCAATCCCGGTCAGTTCTACCCGCCGTACCTGATCGCATGGAGCGTGATTTTCGCCTGGATGTTTGGCGGCGGCATGCTGCTCGGATTCGGCATGGCGATGATTTCGGCAGGCAACGACTCACCACCTCCCGAGTGGATCATCTGGGCTTTCGTGGTGGCGATCTACGCAGGCTATTTCGTGGTGTTGGCGTTTCTTGCCGCGGCCATTGCCAACCTGATCTACAACAACACCGAGGTGGGCGGAAGACGTTTCCAGTCCAGACTGAAAGGCGGCAAGCTGTTGTGGATCTACTCAAGCAACACCGTGCTGATCCTGGTGAGTGCGGGCCTCTTGATTCCCTGGGCCATGGTGCGCCTTGCGCGATACCGGGCGGAGTGTCTGAGCCTGCTGGCGCGCGATGATTTCAACGACATTGCGGTGCGACAGGGACAAGGCATTGATGCGATTGCGGCGGAGGTGGATGGTCTGTTCGACATCGACATCGGCCTATGACGAGCCTTGCTGCGCGCTATTTCGATGGGCAATCCAGCCGTGTCCACGATGTGGACGTGGAGCTGCATGAAGGGAATACCCTTCGACTGCGCGGTGCGGGATTCGAGCGCGACGAGCCGCTCGAAAACCTGAGCGTTTCACCGCGACTGGCACGCATTTGCCGCACCATCGAACTGGCTGATGGCGCGCGTCTGCTGCTCGACGATCACCCGCTGATCGATCAGTGGTTCCCGCTGTGCAATCCGCTGCAGCTCTGGGTTGATCGCCTGGAGCGGCATGCGCATGCCGTGGCGGCGTCCATCCTGGTCTGCCTGCTTTCCGCTGCCTGGCTGTTTTTCTGGGGCGTGCCCTGGATGTCGGATCGCATTGCCGAACAAATGCCGGAACAGGTGGAAACGCGCCTGGGCGAAGAAGTGTTGGCCCAGCTCGACCGCTTCGCGGGTCTTGCGCCCAGCACCCTGGACACGGAGCGCCAAAGCGGACTGCTGGCGCGTTTCGCCACGCTCAAGGCGGGCATGCCGGGTGCGGAAGACCATCGCCTGCTGTTCCGCAACGCGGCCGGCATCGGGCCCAATGCATTGGCCTTGCCGGGTGGAACCGTGGTCATCACCGACCAACTGGTTTCCCTGGTCAGTGATGATCGCGAAATCGACGCGGTGCTTGCGCACGAATTGGGTCACCAGCAGCAACATCACGCGCTGCGCCAAACCCTGCGCAGTTCCTTCGTCATCGTGATCGCGGCGATGTTTGCCGGCGATGTCAGTTCGGCAAGCGCAGTGGTGGTGGCGGTGCCGACCTTCCTGCTGCAAGGCCACTACTCGCGGGAGTTCGAGAGTGAGGCCGACGCGTTTGCCTTGCGCACTCTTGCCGAAAAGGGAACCAGTCCTGCCTGGTTTGCCCAGGCCATGCGTACGCTGGAAGCCTATGTGTCCGAACAGGACGAAAGCGGTGATTCGCCGGGTTACCTGTCCAGTCATCCGCAAACCCGCGAACGCATCGAAGAAGCCGAGTTTGCCGGCGAGAAGTTCGCCATCGAGCACCCGGAGCTGTATCGCGAACGACCGGACTATGACGCCTGCGCAGAGGATGGACTGTGCGAGGAAGCAGAGCTGGACGAGGAGATCGACTGCGAGGTCGAGGATTGTGAAATCGACACTTCGGGCCTTGAGCAGGACACCGATACCGAAGCGCCCGTCGATCCGCAACCAAGATGAACGAATCGCGCCCATTCGGCGCGATCCGTTGCTCCTGGTGCTTTAGCCCAGCGCGTTGGTCAGCTCGGGAATCAGCGTGAACAAGTCACCGACCAGGCCGAAATCGGCCACCTCGAAGATCGGTGCTTCGGCATCCTTGTTGATGGCGACGATGGTGCCGGCGTCCTTGATGCCGGTCAGGTGCTGGATCGCACCGCTGATGCCGATGGCCATGTAGAGTTCCGGCGCGATGATCTTGCCGGTCTGGCCCACTTGCAGGTCGCTCGGCACGTAGCCGGCGTCAACCGCGGCACGTGATGCACCGACCGCTGCGCCGAGCTTGTCGGCGAGCGCATAGATGATCGCGAAGTTGTCCGATGAACCGAGCGCACGGCCACCGGAAACGACGCGTGCGGCGCTTTGCAGGTCCGGGCGATCGCTCTTGCCCTGGCTGAGCTCGACGAATCGTGTGTGACCGGGCAGGGCGACATCGAGGCTGATGGCTTCAACCGGGGCGCTGGCGTTGCCGTTGGCAGCGGCGGCATACGAAGCCGTGCGCACCGTGGCCGCCAGAATCTGGTCGGCGGGTGCCTGCACCGTGACGATGGCATTGCCGGCGTAGATGGGGCGCTTGAATGCATGCGAACCCTCGACGGCTGACACATCCGATACCTGGGCCACGCCGAGCAGTGCGGCAACGCGCGGAAGCACGTCCTTGCCGAAGGTGGTGGAGGGCGCCAGCACGTGGCTGTAGCCATTCTTCGCCGCCGCCGCGATCTGCGGGGCCAGCACCGCAGCCAGGGCGTGGGCGTTCTCCGCACGGCTGACGGTGAGTACCTTGGATACGCCTTCGATCTTTGCGGCGTCGGCCGCCACGCCGGCGGCTTCGGCAGCCAGCACCAGCACATCGATGGATTCCGCCTTGAGTTCCCGCGCGCAAGTTACGCAACGCGCGGTGCTGGAATTGAGTTTGCCGTCCAGATGTTCGGCGACGATCAGGATCTTGCTCATCAGACCAGCCCCTTTGTCTTCAATGCCGAAACCAGTTCAGTGACGTCCTTGACCATCACGCCCTTGCTGCGTTTGGCCGGTGGTGCGTAATGCGTGGTTTTCAGGTGATCACCGGACTCGACGCCGAGATCGGCAAGTTGCAGGGTTTCAATCGGCTTGGCCTTGGCCTTCATGATGTCCGGCAGCTTGATGAAGCGCGGCTCATTGAGACGCAGGTCGGTGGTGATCACCGCAGGCAGGTCGACTTCGATGGTTTCCAGGCCGGCATCCACCTCGCGGGTGACTTTGGCGACGCGGCCATTGATCTCGACCTTCGAGGCAAAGGTGGCCTGCGCGCGATCCCACAGCGCGGCCAGCATCTGCCCGGTCTGGTTGCAGTCATCGTCGATGGCCTGCTTGCCGAGCAGCACGATGTCCGGCTGCTCCTTCTCGATCAGCTTGAGCAACGCGCGCGCGGCGGTGAGCGGCTGAATCGCATCGCCGGTGACCACGTGGATGGCGCGATTGGCACCCATGGCCAGGCCATTGCGAATGTGCGCCTGGGCGTCGGCGGGGCCAATGCAGGCGACCACGACGTCGGTGGCGACGCCCTTCTCGCGCAGGCGCAGGGCTTCTTCCAGGGCGATGTCGTCAAACGGATTGGCCGACAGCTTGACGCCATCGGTGACCACGCCGGAGCCGTCCGGCTTGACCTGGATGCGCACGTTGAAATCAACGACGCGTTTGTAACCGACCAGGATTTTCATCGGGTGTTGATCCTCGCTCGTGGAGTGGCCGGATCGCATGCAATCGGCCAAAAGGAGCGCGATTTTAGCGGAATCGGGCCGCCCCGGTCATTCCCGAAGCTCCGCATTCCGGTTTTCCACAGCGCGCGTGCATAGCCTGTGGACAAACCCGGTATGAAATGCCGGCAGCACGCAATCCCATGCGGTTTGCCTCGGATTGATCAGTTCTTGTGCAATGGCCAGGATGTGGGTGTCGATGCGAAGCCCAGTCGGGCCGGGGGGCCTCGTCATGGCGTGGAGCCTGCCTTTGCACCGGCTGCTTGCGCGGTCGCCGCAAGTATCTTCTGGGCGTCGACGAGGTCGATGCCCTGCATCAGGCCGAGCAGATGGTCGAGCCAGGGTTTGTGCGAGTTGCCAACGATCACCAGCACGCGTGCACCGGGCCGATCGCGGAATGCGGCGCGGATGTTGGCCGCCATGCGCAAGTTGCGCGTCTCCCAGCCGGCCACATAGCGCTGGCCGTAGTGTTGCGGAGAAGGATCCCCCATGGC
>SHNG01000034.1 GCA_004295005.1 Gammaproteobacteria bacterium | reverse complement strand
TGTCCAAATTCGTTCCCGACGAGTTTGTCGAACCGGAGGTTTCGTCCACACCTCTCTCTCCGCCAGATACGAAAACGGCCCCTTGCGGGGCCGTTTTCGTATCTGGCGGAGAGAGAGGGATTCGAACCCTCGATAGAGCTTTTGACCCTATACTCCCTTAGCAGGGGAGCGCCTTCGACCACTCGGCCATCTCTCCGGATTCTTGCTCCGCAAACTGGAGGTTCGCGGGTCCGCCTGATTCGGCGGGACGCGAAGGATACTCGGCGAGCATCGCCGGGTAAAGCTCAGGAATCCGCGCTGCCGCCTGCGTCCTCGGCCCCTGGGCCTTGCTCGCGCTTGATGCGTTGATAGATTTCTTCTCGATGTACCGAGACATCCTTCGGGGCATTGATTCCGATGCGAACCTGATTGCCCTTAACACCCAGAACGGTGACCGTCACTTCGTCACCGATCATCAGGGTTTCCCCGACACGGCGGGTCAAAATCAACATGTTGTCTGCTCCTTGGAACCCTTTTGTCGATCCGGTCCGTTGCTGGCGCACACCATTCCAGGCACGCGCCTTCATTGGATCCCGGGACCGAAACCAACTTCCCTAGCTGGTTTCGCAGCCCGCCCCCTCGCAGCTTTCTTGCCCCCTTGGGGCCACCATCCGCAATCGGAAAGTGGGCGCCAAAACGACCAAAGCATACTAAGCGATGCACTTGGCCGGACGCAAACGAAAGCGCCCAATGCCACCGGCAACGCCTCAGTTCAGGGACTTTCCAATCCATTGCGCCAACGATGAAAGCGCACTGGCCACGGCCGGTGAATCAGTTCCACCGCCCTGGGCCATGTCCGGGCGTCCTCCGCCCTTGCCGCCAATGGCGGCTGCCACGTGGGCCACCACGTCACCCGCCTTGATGCGACCCAGCGCCTTGCCACCGACGCCGCCAACCAGCGCGATGCGCCCGTCCGCGCCTGCGGCAAGCAGCACCACGCAATCGCCCAGCTTCACTTTCAATTGATCCACACTGTCGCGCAGGGATTTGGCATCCAGTCCGTCCAAGCGTGCGGCGAGCACACGAATGCCGCCAACCTCGACCGCCTGGCCTTCCAGATCGGCGCTCGCGGCACTGGCTGCCTTGGCCTTGAACGATTCCAACTCTCGTTCAAGTTTCTTCTGCTTGTCCAGCAACTGACGCAGCTTCTCCACCACATCGAGTGGCGAGCTCGAAAGCAATTGCGAAAGTTCACCGAGCCGGCGCTCCTCGTCGACCACATGCGCTGTGGCGGCTGCACCGGTGATTGCCTCGATGCGACGGATGCCTGATGCAACACCGCCTTCACCCAGCAACTTGAACAGGCCGATGTCGCCGGTGCGCGTCACATGCGTGCCTCCGCACAGCTCGGTGGAAAACGCGCCCATCCTGAGCACCCGCACCTGATCGCCATATTTTTCGCCGAACAGGGCCATGGCACCCATGTTGATGGCGTCGTCATACCCCATGTTGTGCACTTCCGCTTCGCTGTTGCCACGGATCTCGTTATTCACCAGGTCTTCAATCTGGCGCAACTCGGCGGGCGAAACCGGCTGGAAATGCGCAAAGTCGAAGCGCAGGCGATCCGGCGCCACCAGCGATCCCTTCTGCGTGACATGTTCGCCAAGCACCTTGCGCAGCGCCGCGTGCAGCAGATGGGTGGCGGAATGATTGAGGACAATGGACCTGCGCCGCTCCTGATCGACCACGGCTTCAAGCATCGTGCCAGCCTTCAATGCCACCTGCCCTTGCCAACGTCCGACATGGCCGTGAAAGGCGCCGCCCAGCTTGATCGTGTCCGTGACCTGGAACTTTCCATTCGGCGTGCGCAATTCCCCACTGTCGCCAACCTGCCCACCCGACTCGGCATAGAACGGCGTGCGATCAAGCAATACGATGGCTTCCTCGCCGTCGTTCAATTCATCCAACTTCTTGCCACCGCGCACAATCGCAAGTACACGCTCATCGGCTTCCGCGCACGTGGCGTAGCCGGAGAAGCGCGTCGCTTCGAGCGAACTGGCCAGTTCGGCAGGCAACTGCCCCTTGGACTCGAAGCTGCTGGCGGAGCGCGCCCGTTCGCGTTGCTCGTTCATGGACCTGTTGAAGCCCGGCATGTCCACCGACAAGCCGCGTTCGCGCGCAATGTCCGCGGTCAGGTCCACCGGAAATCCGTAGGTGTCGTACAGGCGAAACGCTTCGCTGCCGGCAATTTCCGACGAGGAGCGCGAGGCGACCTCCTCGAACACCTTCATGCCCTGCTCCAGGGTTTCACCGAAGCGTTCCTCTTCGGCCTTGAGTGCGCGTTCGACAAACTCGCGCTTGGCCTTCAATTCCGGATAGGCATCACCCATCTGTTCGACCAGCGGCTCCACCATGCGCCAGAAAAACTCACCCCGCACGCTCAGCATCCAGCCGTGGCGCAGGGCGCGCCGGATGATTCGACGCAGGACGTAGCCGCGCCCTTCGTTGGAGGGCAGCACACCATCGACAATCAGGAACGAGCAGGCGCGGATGTGATCGGCGATCACGCGCAGCGACTTGTTTTCGGTGTCCTTCACACCTGTCAGGCGGGAGGCCGCTGCAATCAGATGGCGGAACAGGTCAATTTCATAGTTCGAGTGAACCTTCTGCAGGATCGCAGCGAGCCTTTCCAGGCCCATGCCGGTATCCACGCAAGGCGCGGGCAGTGGCGTGAGGGTGCCATCCTCGGCGCGATCAAACTGCATGAACACGAGGTTCCAGATCTCGATGAAGCGGTCGCCATCCTCGTCCGGCGATCCCGGTGGCCCGCCGGCAATGTGTGCGCCATGGTCGTAAAAGATTTCGGTGCAGGGTCCGCAGGGGCCGGTGTCGGCCATCTGCCAGAAATTATCCGAAGCAAACGCTGCGCCCTTGTTGTCGCCGATGCGGATGATGCGTTCCACCGGCAAGCCGACTTCATCGCGCCAGATTGCAAAGGCCTCGTCATCGGTGTGATAGACCGTGGCCAGCAGGCGCTCGCCCGGAAGCCCCCATACCCTGGTCAGCAATTCCCAGGCCCAAAGAATGGCATCGCGCTTGAAATAATCGCCGAACGACCAGTTACCGAGCATTTCGAAGAACGTGTGGTGGCGTGCGGTGTAGCCGACCTGGTCCAGGTCGTTGTGCTTTCCGCCTGCGCGCAGGCAGCGTTGCACATCGACAACGCGCGGGCCGGGCGGCTTTTCGCTGCCCAGAAACGCGTTCTTGAACGGCACCATGCCCGAGTTGGTGAACATCAGGGTGGGATCACTGGCCGGCACCAGTGAGCTGGAAGGCACCACGGTATGGCCCTTGCCACGAAAGAACTCGAGGAAGTCGGAACGGATTTCAGCGCTGGTTTTCATCTGGAACGGGTTTGCACAGTCGGAAATGAGAAATCGGATGGACGCGCAAACCCAAGTAATCTCTGATCTACCACAAGATTCGTCGTTCCCGAGAAGGCGGGCAGGAAAATGCTCCTGCATTTCCTGCATGCTGGCCATCCATGGCCTTTGAATCCAGTGACTTTTTCACAACCCATTGGAACAAAAAGTCACTGGATCCAGGACGTCGCTTCGCGATTCCGGGATGACGAGCAAGATCAAAGTTTCCCCACGGACCCGACCTGCAACCCGGGGCAATCAATTCCGGCTGTCGAGTCCTTGGGGCACCGTTGATTCACGTTCCAATCGTTTGTCAGTCCCGCGAAGGCGCGAATGACGGAAACGGATCAGCGTTGCCTCAGGTTTTGCTGCGCGTGAGGGCGCTTACTGTGGCGGCATCGAAGCCGCGGCGCAAGAGAAAGGCCGCCTGGCGCGCGCGCGCCTTGGCGTCTGCTACTCCGCCCTGCCCGAAATGCCGACGCAACTGGCGCTGTGCAAGCTCTTGCCAATCGACTTCCAGGGCGTCCAGTACGGCGCGGATCTCGGCATCGGCAATGGCGTGGGTGCGAAGTTCGGCCGTTATCCGAAGCGGGCCGTATCCATTGTTGCTGCGAGTCCACGCGAGCATTTCCGCAAACCGGGCGTTGCTCAACTGCCCGCCCTCTTGCAGGGTTTCCATGGCGGCGCTGGATTCTTCCGCTGAATAGCCATCGCGTTCAAGTCGGGTTTGCAATTCGCGCCGGGAGCGCTCGCGCCGAACCAACAAGCCCAGCGCCTTGGCGTAGGCACCGGGCTTTTCGGTGGATCTGCCGCGGGAAGCGGACGGCGGGTTGCGCCTCATGCCAGTCACGCCAGGCCCCGATCACAAAACCGCTGCGGATCAGGCTTCTTCGGTTTCGACCGCAGGCAGCGGCGAATTGCCTGACTTGACCAGCAGCTTGTCGCGCAAGGCGGAGTCGATTTCATTGGCAATTTCCGGATGCTCCTTGAGAAACAGGCGCACATTGTCCTTGCCCTGGCCAATGCGGTCGCCCTTGTAGCTGTACCAGGCGCCGGATTTCTCCATCAGATTGTGCTGCACGCCGAGTTCGATCAATTCGCCTTCACGCGAGCTGCCCTCGCCGTAGAGGATTTCGAACTCCGCCTGGCGGAATGGCGGCGCCACCTTGTTCTTGACCACTTTGACCCGGGTTTCCGAGCCGATGACTTCCTCGCCGCGCTTGACGGCACCGATGCGGCGGATATCCAGGCGCACCGAGGCGTAGAACTTCAAGGCGTTGCCGCCAGTGGTGGTTTCCGGATTGCCGAACATGACGCCGATCTTCATGCGAATCTGGTTGATGAAAATCACCAAACACCCTGATTTCTTTATGTTTGCCGTCAGCTTGCGCAGGGCCTGGCTCATCAGGCGCGCTTGCAGACCGACATGCGCATCGCCCATTTCACCCTCGATTTCCGCCTTGGGGGTTAGTGCGGCCACGGAATCGACAACCACCACATCCACGGCATTGGAGCGCACCAGCATGTCGGCGATTTCCAGTGCCTGCTCGCCGGTATCAGGCTGCGACACCAGCAGGTCATCGACCTTGACTCCGAGCTTCTCGGCATAGGCCGGGTCCAGCGCATGCTCGGCATCGACGAACGCCGCGGTGCCGCCCGCGCGCTGGCAGGCTGCAATCACTTGCAGGGTGAGGGTCGTCTTGCCGGAGGATTCCGGCCCGTAGATCTCGACCACGCGCCCGCAAGGCAGGCCGCCGATGCCAAGCGCAATGTCCAATCCAAGCGAACCGGTGGAAATGGTTGCAACCGTTTCATTGACGCGGTCGCCCATGCGCATGACCGCGCCCTTGCCGAATTGCTTCTCGATCTGGCTCAACGCGGAGGAGAGCGCCTTGCGCTTGTTGTCGTCCATCGGGGTTTCCTGTCAGGTTCTGTTCAATGATTGGAGCGTGCCGACTGCCGATCTCATGGAATGAGACCTGTCGAAAGCTGTCCACGATTATTCCACAGCGCGCTGATTCCGGAAGCGCGACTTGTCGCGTCAGCTTGTAAGAATTCGCCGCACGCCGTCCAGCGCGGTTTGCACGGTTTGCCTGCGTACCGCTTCGCGATCACCGGCGAAATGGAAGAGTTCGGCCTTGGCATAGCCGCCACGTCGCTTCCATCCGATCCAGACCGTGCCAACCGGTTTGCCCGGTACATCACCACCAGGCCCGGCGATGCCGGTGACTGCCACTGCAACGCCAGCGCCATAGCGCGCCAGGGCGCCGGAAACCATTTCCACCACGGTATCGTGGCTGACCGCGCCCGTGCGTTCCAGAGTCTGCGGCTGCACCCCGAGCAGGGCTTCCTTGGCTTCGTAACTGTAGGCCACCACCCCGCATTCGAACCAGGTGGAACTGCCGGGAATATCGGTCAACACCTTGGCAATCCAGCCGCCCGTGCAGGATTCGGCGGTGACAATGGTCTGTCCATGCGCGATCAGCAACTCGGCAATGGTGTTGCCCAGTGCGAAAAGGTGTTCGTCGGTCGGATGGGTCGCCAAGGTCGTTTCCTCGTGCCGAACGCTGGCCCGTTCAATTCAGCTTGCAATGATACCGAAGCATGATCGCCTTGCCGTCCGCCCAGGGCCAAAGGTGCGCCCATCCGCGACGGCTCGCGCGTTCCACGCTTGCCAACGCGTCGTTTCTCCTGGCTGATGCGAGCAAATGCGTTCGCGGCTGGACACACAGGATTGCGCTGCCATCTGGGCTGCGCATTCCACCTGCGGCGACGCGCCATGCGTAAGCAGGCCAATTCCAGCCCCATGCGAGCCTAGCCCAGGCAGCGATTCTGATAGGCAAACCAGATCGCATCGATTCCATCAATCAATTTCTCCTATCGGCATTTGCGGTCCAGAATGCCCGCACATCCCGCCAACCGGAGCACGCCATGAGCAAGCCCACCGATTTCACGCCCAGCCATCTGACCACGGATTTCGGCGCCCCGGTGCCGGACAACCAGAACAGCCTCACAGCCGGGCCGCGTGGCCCCTTGCTGGCCCAGGATGTCTGGTTGAACGAGAAGCTCGCCAACTTCGTGCGCGAAGTGATCCCCGAGCGGCGCATGCATGCCAAGGGTTCCGGCGCATTCGGCACCTTTACCGTCACCCACGACATCACCCGGTACACACGCGCGGCGATCTTTTCAAAGGTCGGCAAGCAGACCGAAATGTTTGCGCGCTTCACCACCGTGGCTGGCGAGCGTGGGGCGGCCGATGCCGAACGCGACATCCGCGGCTTTGCCCTGAAGTTCTATACCGAGGAAGGCAACTGGGACATGGTGGGCAACAACACGCCCGTGTTCTTCATCCGCGACCCGCTGAAATTCCCCGACCTCAACAAGGCGGTGAAACGCTGCCCGCACACCAACTTGCGCAGCGCAACCTACAACTGGGACTACTGGACACTGCTGCCCGAGGCGCTGCACCAGGTGACCATCGTGATGAGTGATCGCGGCATTCCCGCCAGCTACCGCCACATGCATGGTTTCGGATCGCATACCTACAGCTTCTGGAACGCCGCCGGTGAGCGCTACTGGGTGAAGTTCCATTTCCGCACCCGGCAGGGCATCAAGAATCTCAGTGACGCCGAGGCCGAGGCACTGGTCGGCAAGGACCGCGAAAGCCACCAGCGCGACCTGTTCGACGCGATCGCGCGCGGCGATTTCCCGAAGTGGACTCTGTACGTGCAGGTGATGCCCGAAGCCGATGCGGAAAGAGTGCCCTACCACCCGTTCGACCTGACCAAGGTGTGGCCACACAAGGACTATCCGCTGATCGAGGTCGGTGAGTTCGAGCTGAATCGCAATGCCGAGAATTTCTTTGCCGACGTGGAGCAGAGCGCGTTTGCCCCGTCCAACCTGGTACCCGGCATTGGCGTGTCTCCCGACCGCATGTTGCAGGCCCGCCTCACCAACTATGCCGATGCGCAGCGTTACCGCCTGGGCACCAATTACCAGCAGATTCCGGTCAACGCCGCGCGCTGTCCGGTGCACAGCAACCACCGTGACGGCATCGGTCGCGTGGACGGCAACTATGGCCGCCTGCCCCACTACGAACCCAACAGTTTCCACCAGTGGCAGGAGCAGCCGCAGTACCGCGAGCCGCCGTTGAAGATCAATGGCAATGCCGATCACTGGGACTTCCGCAAGGACGATGCCGACTACTACAAGCAACCGGGCGACCTGTTCCGTTTGATGACCCCGGCCCAGCAACAGGTGCTGTTCGACAACACCGCGCGCGCCATGGGCGATGCGCCGGACTTCATCAAGCAGCGCCACATCGACAATTGCAGCAAGGCCGACCCGGCCTATGGTGCCGGCGTTGCGGCGGCACTGAAGAAGCTCCAGGGCTGAGGCCTATCCGCAATCCAGGGCGGGTCGCGGAATTTCCGTGACCCGCCTGCGCACTCTGCGTTGTCTGCGCATCAAGCTGCTGCGCCCAGCCCGCCCCACTCCCCTGATTCCACCCGTGATGCAAGTCGGTCTGCGGGACATGGGATAATCGCCGTTTTTGCACCGGCTTGAATTGATGAGCGAGCTCGCCCAGCACACGCCCCTGATGCGCCAGTTTTTCGCGGCCAAGGCCGCGCATCCGGACGTGCTGCTGTTCTTCCGCATGGGCGATTTCTACGAATTGTTCTACGACGATGCGCGCAAGGCGGCACGGCTGCTGGACATCACCCTGACCCAGCGCGGCACTTCGGCCGGTGCGCCGATCCCCATGGCCGGGGTGCCCTATCACGCTGCGGAGGCGTATCTCGCCCGGCTCGTGAAGCAGGGGGAATCGGTGGCCATCTGCGAACAGATCGGCGATCCCGCCCTGGCCAAGGGCCTGGTTGAACGCAAGGTCGTGCGCATCGTCACTCCCGGCACCGTCACCGATGAGGCGCTGCTCGAAGAACGTCGCGACAACCTGCTGCTGGCCATTGCCCAGGGCAAGGATGGTTTCGGCCTGGCTTGGGTTGACCTCGGCAGCGGGCGCTTCCTGCTCAGCGAAGTGGGCTCCGCGCAGGAGCTCGATGCGGAACTCGCCCGCTTGCAACCCGTGGAAACGCTGATCTCCGAGGATGCGGGATGGCCGGTCAGCGTGACGAGTCTGAGTGGTCTGCGCAAACGCGCGATCTGGCATTTCGATGCACAAAGCGGTGAACGAGAAATGTGCCGATTCTTCGGTACCCGTGACCTCTCGGGTTTCGGTGCCGAGGGGATGAACCTGGCCATCGGTGCCGCCGGTTGCCTGCTGGCCTATGTCGAGGAGACACAAAAAGCCGCACTGCCCCACCTGAGCGGACTGGCCGTGGAAAGTGCCGACGAAACGGTGGCCATGGATGCCGCGACCCGGCGCAATCTTGAATTGGACAGCCACGTTTCCGGGCGACGGGATGCCACTCTGCTCGGCGTGCTCGATGCAACGGTAACGCCCATGGGTGCACGCAACCTGCATCGCTGGCTGCATCGCCCCTTGCGCAGCCGCGACATCCTCAATCGCCGCCTGCAAGCCGTCGAGATCCTGATCTCCAGTGCGGCTCACCATGCGTTGCGCAACGAGCTTCGCGGCATCGGCGATCTCGAGCGGATTCTTGCGCGTGTCGCCTTGCGTTCGGCTCGTCCCCGCGATTTATCCACCCTGCGCGATGGACTCGCGCGCACGCCCGAGTTGCGCAGACATCTGGGCGGAGTCGACAGCCCACTGCTTGTCGATTTGCTCAACCAGCTCGGCGAACACGCGGACACGGCGGCCTATTTGGCGGCCGCCACGGTCGAACATCCACCCGCCGTGCAACGTGACGGCGGCGTGATTCGCGAAGGATTCGATGCGGAGCTGGACGAGCTTCGCGCCCTGGCCAACCATGCCGATGAATTCCTGGTCCAGCTTGAGGAGCGCGAACGCGCAAGCTCGGGCATCGCCAATCTCAAGATCGGCTACAACCGGGTACATGGCTACTACATCGAGATCAGCAAGGCACAGGCGGATCGCGCGCCCACCCATTACACGCGGCGCCAGACCATCAAGGGCGCCGAGCGCTACATCACCGAGGAACTGAAGGCTTTCGAGGACAAGGTGTTGTCTGCCCGTGAGCGCGCCCTGATGCGCGAACGTGCACTGTACGAATCGATTCTCGACACTCTCGGCGAGCGCCTGGCCGGGCTCAAGCTGGCTGCGCAGGCCATTGCCGATCTGGACAGCCTTGCCAGCTTCGCCGACCGCGCCGAAACACTCGATTGGTGCCAGCCAACGCTCGACGACAATCCCGGAATCCGCATCGAACGCGGGCGCCATCCGGTGGTGGAACAGGTTCGCGAGGAACCCTTCGAGGCCAACGACCTTGCGCTCGACGATTCCCGGCGCATGCTGATCGTCACCGGCCCCAACATGGGTGGCAAGTCGACCTACATGCGGCAGAACGCGTTGATCGTGCTGCTCGCCCACATCGGCAGTTTCGTGCCGGCGACAAGCGCCCGCATCGGCCCGATCGACCGCATCTTCACCCGCATCGGCGCAGGCGACGACCTCGCACGCGGGCAATCAACTTTCATGGTGGAAATGAGCGAAACGGCGAACATCCTGCACAACGCCAGCTCACTCAGTCTGGTGTTGATGGATGAAATCGGGCGCGGCACCAGCACCTATGACGGCCTTGCCCTGGCCAGTGCCTGCGCCAAATGGTTGGCCGCGCGCAATCGCGCATTCACCTTGTTCGCCACCCACTATTTCGAGTTGACCCGGCTGCCCGCCGACTATCCGCAAATTGCCAATGTACATTTCGATGCCGTGGAGTACGCAGAGCAACTGGTGTTCATGCACGCGGTCAAGCCGGGCCCGGCCAATCGCAGCTTTGGATTGCAGGTTGCTGCCCTCGCCGGCTTGCCCAAGGCCGTGATTTCCGACGCCAAGACAACCCTGAGCGATCTGGAAGCAAATGCCGAGCATCATCGGCCTACAGTACGAACGCAGGATTCGCCCGCACCACAGTTGGCCCTGTTCAGCCCAGCCACGCATTCGCCCGCACTCGAAGCACTGGCCGCGATCGATCCGGATGCGCTCAGTCCACGCGAAGCACTCGAAGCAATCTATCGACTCAAGAAATTGACCTGACAAACTGCCGAATCCGTTTGGCAATCCTCTTTCCGCACAACCGCCCGCCACGATGAACCCATCCCAACCCGCGCCCCACTCGCCGCGTTCCGAATACCTGCCCTGGATCGATGGGCTGCGCGCGATAGCCGTACTTGCGGTGATGCTCTACCACCTGCGCAACGAGTGGTTGCCCGGCGGCTTCGCGGGCGTCGATGTGTTCTTCGTGATTTCCGGTTTCGTGGTCAGCGCGTCGGTCGCGCGCTGGGATCGGGGTGGACTGGGCAGTTTCCTGATGTATTTCTATGCACGGCGTCTGCAACGCATCGCCCCTGCCCTGATCGCTTGCCTGCTGGTTACCACGGTTGCCTCATGCCTGTTCATACCCAATGCGTGGCTGAGTTCGGCCGTGGATCGCACTGGCCTGTTTGCGTTCATCGGCATGAGCAACCTGTTCCTGGCTTTCCAGAACGAGAACTACTTTGCGCCCAGTGCCGAGTTCAACCCGTACGTGCATACCTGGTCACTGGGCGTCGAGGAACAGTTCTATCTCCTGTTTCCCTTGCTGTTCTTCGCCTGGACGCGATCAGATCGTGCGCGGGGCATATCGCTCGCCCTGTTTGGCGTCGCTCTGCTTGCATCGTTGCTCGATGCCTGGTGGCGATCCACCAGCAATCCCGCCGCCGCGTTCTATCTGATCACCACCCGCTTCTGGGAACTGGCGGCCGGCGTGCTGACGTTCCAACTGCTTCACCGCACCGGCGGTGATACGAAGCACCCGTCTCGATTCGCATTCACCGGTGCGCTGCTGGCCTGTGCTTCACTGGTCGTGTTGGGCTGGTCGTTGTGGACATCCAATGCGCAAGCCTTTCCGTATCCGCAAGCCAACCTGCCGATTGCGGCGAGTGTCGGAATCCTCGCTGGTCTGTCACTGGCGAGCCCGGCAACACCCCTGGCGCGCGCACTCGGCAGCACGCCCATGCTCTACATCGGCCGACGTTCGTACTCGCTGTATCTGTGGCACTGGCCAGTACTGGTCCTGATGCGCTGGACCAGCGGCTTGGAAGGCGTGGCAATGATCGTGCTGGCACTGGTCGCCACGTTCCTGCTGGCGCATTTGTCCTACCGTTTTGTCGAGACGCCGCTGCGCTATTCCTCGCGACTGCGCACATGGTCACGTCCGCGCGTCGTGCTTGCCGGCCTGGTCGTGATTTTCGTCACGACGACGGCCGCGTTCGGCTTGATCATGAACAAATCCGTGCTGGCGCAATCCACGGTCATGCGCAATGCCGCGGAGTGGTACCCAAGCCCGATTCCCGCGCTGCCGGAACTACCCGGATGCCACCTGCAGGCACGCGATGAAGGCTCCGGCGCCCAACGCACCTGGACTTACACACGCGAAGGCTGTCCCGAGCAGCCGCAGCTTTCTCCCAACCTGTTTGCGGTGGGCGACTCCCACACCCTTGCCTTCAACACCATGCTGAGTGAATACGTGCTGCGAAGTGGCGCGCGCGTAATCATTTATCCGAATATCGGATGCAGTTTTGCCAGCCTGCGACCGGGCTTCAATGTGGGCGTCTGCCCCGGTCAGGGCGCAGCCATCGTTGCCGACATCAGCGCGCGCGCCCAGACCGGAGACCTGTTGTTTCTCGCTGCACTGCGACTGGCGCGCCTGGCCAATCAGGACGCGGTTATTGAAAGCTCGGATCACTGGCAGACGATGACCGACCCCGTTCATGCCGCAGCCCAGCAACAAGACGCAGAACACACACGCGCCTTGCTGCGCCCCCTGGCGGATCGTGGAATTCGAATCATTTTCGAGGCACCGCTACCGCTTTTCCGCACCTCGGCATTCCGCTGTTCTGACGCGTTCAACTCCGGGAATCCCGTGTGTCGTGCTGGCAATTCCGAATCCCGTGCAGCACTGGCCAGCTACCGGGACCCGGTCGTGCGCGGCTTGCAGCAACTGGCGGGACAACTCGACGCCACCATCTGGGACCCCTTCCCGGTTTTGTGTCCAGGCGAGCGCTGCCAGAACTCACGCGATGGCCATCCGCTGTACTTCGATGGCGACCATATCAGCGCGTACGCCAACCGCCTTTTGTTCCCTTCCTTCCACGCCTTCGTCAAGTTGCTGGTGGTGGAACCCGCCAAACAACACACCAGCGCAACGCACGGCTCTTGATCCAGTCCTCAATCACGCCATCGTTTCTCGTTGTGACGCGGAAGGTGTTCCGCATGCTGAGCTGGGCTTGCTCGGTTGCTGTGGTGAACGTTGCGAGTAAGCGGAGCAAGCTCCGCTCTACCAAGGCGACGTGGTTTTTGCAGAGCCGAGCTTGCTCGGCTGCGGTGGTGTACGTTGCGAGAAGGCGGAGCAAGCTCCGCTCTACCAAGGCGACGTGGTTTTTGCAGAGCCGAGCTTGCTCGGCTGCTGTGGTGAACGTTGCGAGAAAGCGGAGCAAGCTCCGCTCTACCAAGGCGACGTGGTTTTTGTAGAGCCGAGCTTGCTCGGCTGCGGTGGTGAATGTCGCGAGAAAGCGGGGCAAGCTCCACGTCGACGACTGTTTTCGAGCCGAACCAGAGGGGCGGATTTGTCTCAGGAAGTTCCGCGCTTGATCTCGCGGCGCAACTTGCGCGCATGCTTGTCCAGGTGTGACGCGGGAAGCTGAACCCCGGCAGCGGTCAGGCGACGCTGTTCGCGCTCCAGCTCGCGGGCGCGCTGGCTTTCCGGCAGCTCGCGATACATTGAAACCGCCTGCGTTGCCGAACCACGAATCGGGTTCAGGCCAATGACCTCGACGATCATGCACTCGCCGCCACGCACCACCTGAACCAGATCGCCCGCATGAAGAAAACGCGCCGGTTTCGCGGCCTGTTTGTTGACCGCGATCTTGCCGCCGACAACCGCCTGCTTGGCCAGACTGCGCGACTTGAAGAATCGGGCGGCCCACAGCCACACATCAAGCCGGGTGGGGTGGGATTCCAGCGCCTTCGCATCTGCATGTGTCATCGCCATCAAGCCCAGAGCCCGGGTCTGTTTCGGCACACTTCAATACGGCGATTCATCAATTCCACCCGTTCGCCTGTTGGTCCGGCCCACAATGGTTGGACTCCCAAGGAAACTCTGAACAAGTACGGAACGCATTCGTTGCGAGCAAGCTCTGTTGACGTACTGCGAGATTGTGGCAAATGACGACGATCGCATCAGCGATCTCCGCTGGCCAAGGTTTCCTCGATGGCCGTGAATGCGGACCGTGAACCGGCGGCGGCGTTCTCCATGCCCGTCGCAAAGTAGGCTGCACCGGTTCCCGAATCTGGATCGATCCACAGCCCGGCCAGCAATCCATAGGCCGATCCGGCATGCCCGACGCGCTCGAGGCCATCGCCAAACGGATCATCTCGGCAATCGGGTCGACGCGTGGCCAGGGTCTGCACCGCCAGGCCGTAGCGGCAGAAGAATCCCTTGCGTCCCTGGCCGCTGTCATCTTCCTCGAAGGTCTGGCCATTGCCGGGTCTGCGCACCCATGCCGGGCGCAGCAGGGTTCGAATACTTTTGGGTGAGAGCAGACGCACGCCATCGACTTCCCCTTTGCCAAGCAACAGGCGGCCGATACGGGCCAGTCCGTTTGCGGAAATGCGCAACCCGCCCTGCGGAGAAAACAGTGCGCCATTTCGACCCGCTTGCCAGCGTGCAAGATCGCAAGTCCCATCGCTGGCTGGATTGACCGGACAGGCGGGTTTGCTGCCCTGGTTGTCATCGCGAATCGGTTTGCGCTGTGCGTCATACAACACCACTGCACGTGCTGCCGTCTCCTTGCTGCAGGTATCCCAGTTGAAACACGCATCGATGTGCAGGGGATCCAGCACCAGGCGCTTCATCAGTTTGTCGAAACGCTCGCCCGTGGCCTTCTCCATCACCGATGCCACCAGCGGAAAATTCAGGTTCGCGTAGCGAAAGAAAGTACCCGGCTTGTGCGCAGCATCCCAGGCACGCGGGTCCTTGAGAATGTCCTGTAGTTCGCCATCCAGCGGAACCTGGTAGTAGCCGGCCGCATCCGTGAGGCTGCTGCGGTGGGACAAGAGCAGGCGCAACGTGACGGGAACCTTGGGCCAGCGTGGATGGCTCAGGCGCCAGCCCAACAGTTTCGAGACATCGGCATCCAGATCGAGCTTGCCCTGCTCGACCAGTCGCATCACACCCAGTGCAGTGACCAACTTGGAAATGGATGCAATGCGCACGGGGTCATCCGCACTGATCGTGCGGCCTCGGGCCCGATCAGCCCAGCCCAGCGCCTGGGTATCGACGATGCCGTCGACATCAAACACAACCCGCACGCGGGCAATGGGCTCATCGGCCCGCGCGCTGTCGACCCATGTTTCAGCGGGAATCAGCAGGATTGCGGCAACCACAGCGAGTTGCCACAGGATGTACCGGAGGACATGCCCCGCGCTGCGTACGCGGCGCAAGTTGCGACGGCCACAATGCATCGGGGCCGCGGCGCAACACCGCGACCCCGGTATCGGCGCAATCCGCAACGACTCAGACCGGCGTGACATCCTCGGCCTGCAGGCCCTTCTGGCCCTGCACGACGTTGAAGCTCACTTTCTGGCCTTCCTGCAAGGTCTTGAACCCGGTTCCGGTGATGGCACGGAAATGCACGAAAACATCCGGGCCGCCTTCGCGGCTGATGAACCCGAACCCCTTGCTCTCATTGAACCACTTGACGGTACCCACTGTACGATCCGACATGAATCTCTCCACGACTCGTTGACGCCCAATACCCCGATAAGGGCTTCCAACCACTCTGCATGTGCAGATCGGGCGGCCGGGCGATGCAGTGGATCACGGGATCTTGGCGGCATCGGTCCACGGACACAGGGACCGTGCAAATACAGCGATTCGAGTCTAGCGCAAGTTTTTTGGCGATGCGACAACCTGCCGCAGGCGGGTGTCAGGCGCGAGCGTCGACCGTGAAGCTCTCGCCGCAACCGCACGCACCGGTGGCATTGGGATTGCGAAAAACGAAGGCGGCATTGATGCCCTGGCGCTGGTAGTCGATTTCGGTGCCTTCGACGAAGGCCAGGGTGTCGTTGGCTACCAGAACCCGCACACCCTCGCGGTCGAACACTTGATCGCTCTCAGCCACGCTGTGGGCCATATCAACGGTGTAGGAATAACCCGAACATCCGGTGCGCTTGATGCCCAGCCGCACGCCAACCGCGCTCGGGTCATTGGCCATGAATTTTTGCATGCGCTCAAGCGCTGCCGAGGTCAACTGGATGGACATGGGTTCAGATCCGGAATTTCTGGTTCAGGCAACGCAGATTTTTTTGCCGCCATCCCCGAATCGGAGGAGATCCAGCACCTTCTTGCGATTCAATCCGGAAGGCGCCGGGTTCCCACTTTCGCGGGAACGACGAACATGGAAGTCTTTGTTGGCGTTGCCTTGATTGCAATCAAGTCTAGCACTGCGATGCCGCGGCACCGCATCAGGTATCGCCAGCAAACGACCGCCACTCCCGCCAGATGCCGTTTGCAATCAAGGATTTCAAGTCCACGGCGGGAGCTGGAGCGCGCCTGAACCTTGGTCGATCCGCTATCATGAGCGGTTTCCACTCGCCCCTTCGAGAGCAAGCAGCACATGTCCGTCGTCAGCGTCAAACAGGCCTTGAGCGGTTCCCTGCCCGTCGGCAGCGCCATCACCGTACGTGGCTGGGTGCGTACCCGGCGCGATTCCAAGGCTGGCCTTTCCTTCATCAACCTGAGTGACGGCTCCTGCTTTGATTCGATCCAGGTGGTGGCGCAGCAGAGCCTGGCCAACTACTCCGATGAGGTGCTGCGTCTGTCCGCCGGCTGTGCATTGATCGCCACAGGCGAGTTGATTGCATCGCAGGGCAAGGGCCAGGGTTTTGAACTTCAGGCCAGTCATGTCGAAGTGGTCGGCTGGGTGGACGATCCGGAAACCTATCCGATCCAGCCCAAGCCACATTCGCTGGAGTTCCTGCGCGAAGTGGCGCATCTGCGGCCGCGCACCAACCTGTTCGGGGCGGTCACCCGCGTACGGCATACACTCGCCTCGGCGGTGCACCGCTACTTCGATCAGAACGGCTATTGCTGGGTCAACACGCCCATCATCACCACTTCCGACGCCGAAGGCGCCGGACAGATGTTCCGGGTTTCCACCCTGGACCTGATGAACCTGCCGCGCACCGACAAGGGCGCCATCGACACGCGCAAGGATTTCTTCGGCAAGGATGCATTCCTCACCGTTTCCGGCCAACTCAACGTGGAGGCTTATTGCCTCGCCTTGAGCAAGGTTTATACCTTCGGCCCCACGTTCCGAGCCGAAAACTCGAACACTGCGCGTCATCTGGCCGAGTTCTGGATGATCGAGCCGGAAATCGCGTTCGCCGATCTCGCCGAGAACGCGCGCGTGGCCGAAGAACTGCTCAAGTTCGTGTTCAAGACCGTGCTCGAAGAGCGTCCCGATGACATGGCCTTCTTTGCCGAGCGCGTGGAAAAGACGGCAGTCAGCCGCCTTGAGGCCTTCATCAAGGCGCCTTTCGAGCGCATCGACTACACCGATGCCGTGGAAATCCTGAAGAAATCGGGCAAGAAGTTCGAGTTTCCGGTCGAATGGGGCATCGATCTGCAAACCGAGCACGAGCGCTTCCTGGTCGAGGAACACGTTGGTCGCCCCGTGGTCGTCACCAACTATCCGGAAAAGATCAAGGCGTTCTACATGCGCATCAACGATGACCGCCGCACGGTCGCGGCCATGGACGTGCTCGCGCCCGGCATCGGCGAGATCATCGGCGGCTCGCAGCGCGAGGAACGCCTCGATGTGCTCGACGCGCGCATGCAGCAGTTTGGCCTGGATCCCACGCACTACGGCTGGTATCGGGATTTCCGACGCTACGGCACGGTTCCGCATGCCGGTTTCGGCCTCGGCTTTGAACGCCTTGTGGTCTACGTGTGCGGGCTGTCGAACATTCGTGATGCCATCCCCTACCCGCGCGTGCCTGGCCACGCGGAGTTCTGATGCACCTCGCCCGCGAGTTCATGCTGCTGCTCGGCCTCGGATTCCTCGTCGCCGGACTGACCACCTACATCATGACCTGGGTGCTGGTCAGCGTTCACCTGCGCGACCACCACCCTGCACAACGCGAGCGCATCCGTGGCTTCATGTTTTCCCCGCGCGCACTGGGCTGGTTCCTGCTGTGCCGATATCGCGCGATCGGCGACAAATCACTGAATGGCCTGGCGCGACTGGGTGCGATTGGCGCCTGGGCCATGGTCGGCGGTGCCTTCGCCGCATTCCTGTCCAAGGCGTTGGGAGGCCTCTGATCATGCAAACCGAATCCGGCAACCGCCCGCTTGAAGGCATCACCGATCAATGGTGGGTTGCCGTGGTGGGCGACATGCTGGTCTGGGCACGCCTGAGCGTGTTCGAATCCGGTATCGCGGAAGTATTCGATTCCAGCGGTGAACGCCCACGCTACGACGATGAACAGCATGCGCGCATGGCCTTGCTGGACGCCGAATTCCGCGCATTCGACGGCCTCGATGAGGAAGACGCCGCGCTGATGGGTTTCGACCTCGAATCGGTGGCACCGCCGGAAGGCGACGACGAGGACGAGCTGCTCGCCCAGATGATGCAGAAGTTGGCGCGCATCCAGTGATGCCCTGACCGGAGAATGCCCATGAACCTGAAATTGAGCGGCAAGCACGCCCTGGTATGCGGGGCCTCCCAGGGCATAGGCCGCGCCGCGGCAATCGAACTGGCCCTGCTGGGTGCCGACGTGACCCTGCTTGCACGCGGCAGCGAGAGCTTGCAGCGTGCCCTGGACGAACTGCCACGTGTCGATGCCGCACAGAAGCACGGCTTCATCGCGGCCGACATGAACCAGCACACCGCGCTGCGCGCACAGGTCGAAGCCGTGGCCAACGCCAGCGCAGTCAACATTCTTGTCAACAACAGCGGTGGCCCGCCGGGCGGCAGCGCCCATGCCGCCACGCTCGATGACTTCCGCATCGCCTTCAACCAGCACCTGATCGCGGCCCAGATCATCCTGCAGGCCGTGCTTCCCGGCATGCAGGCCAGCGGCTACGGGCGCATCATCAACGTGATCTCGACCTCGGTGAAGGAACCGATCCGCAACCTCGGGGTTTCCAACACCATCCGCGGTGCGGTCGCCAATTGGGCCAAGACCCTGGCCACGGAGCTGGGAAGCCACGGCATCACCGTCAACAACGTGCTGCCCGGCTACACCCGCACCCAGCGCCTGGACCAGATTCTTGCCGATCGCTCCAAGGCCAGCGGCAACAGCGAACAACAGGTTGCTGAAGCCATGCTCGCCACCGTGCCTGCCCGTCGTTTCGCCGAGGCTGCGGAAATTGCCAGCGCCATTGCCTTTCTTGCCTCACCCGCAGCGGGCTACATCAACGGCATCAACCTGCCGGTGGATGGCGGACGCACCGCCTCGCTATAGCCGCACAGATCGTGCGCTGATCGGGGCCGTTGGCATGACAAGTGCCTGCCTCGAATTCAGAAGCGCCGCACAGGCCATGACAACGCGGCAGCCGCCAGGGCGAGCCATCCGAGGATGAAGGCGACGCCACCGACAGGTACGAGATAACGCAGGCCGCCATTTCCCATTGCCGGCCACCACAGGTGCAGCGCGTAGATGCCAAGGCAGAAGCACGCGATTCCGGTTGCAAACAGGAAGCCGGCAAGATTCAACCAGGCTGTGGACTGCATCCGCGACCAAAGCGCCACGCCGAGCAAGGCCAGCGTGTGAATCAGGTGGTAAAGCGTTGCCGTGCGCGCTTGCTCGGCCGCCCGCGCCAGCAATTCCGGTGCAACCACATGTTCAAGACCGTGACTGGCCCAGGCCGCAATCGCAACGGCTAACGCTCCGGAAAGACCCGCCAGGACACCCCAAAGTCGCGTCATCGGAAGTGCTCTTCATACATCGGGATGGGCAGGCTGCGCGCGGTTCTGCCTTCCAGCATGGGCCATACAAACAACTGCGTTGGTTTTGGTGCCCGGAGCGGGAGTCGAACCCGCATGGCCTTGCGGCCGAGGGATTTTAAGTCCCTTGCGTATACCAGTTTCGCCATCCGGGCCCGCGCGAAGAATGCCTGATGCGGTGGCATGCGGCCAGCACTGCAGGTTGCGGCAGGAAGGATGGAGGCCTGGGTCGGAATCGAACCGGCGTACACGGCTTTGCAGGCCGCTGCATGACCACTCTGCCACCAGGCCGGTGGGACGGCGTTTGCGACACCGTCAAAAAACAAAAACCCCGGAGCGGGCCGAGGTTTCCTGATACGGCGGCACCTTGCGTACTGACCGGATCTTCGCCATGACGGCCAGGGTGACCATCGTGTGGCGAACAAACTGGAGCGGGAAACGAGGCTCGAACTCGCGACCTCAACCTTGGCAAGGTTGCGCTCTACCAACTGAGCTATTCCCGCGTGGGACGCGCATATTACGGAATGCCACGAAAGAGTCAACCGCCAGCGACAACCTGACGGGCCATTTGGCCTCAAATCTTGCCGC
The DNA here is from genome assembly GCA_004295005.1 of Gammaproteobacteria bacterium. Lineage (GTDB taxonomy): Bacteria > Pseudomonadota > Gammaproteobacteria > Xanthomonadales > Rhodanobacteraceae > Dokdonella. Next base: position 3,237 of record SHNG01000034.1, on the reverse strand, counting down.
TGTCGGCATCGCGCATGATCGGCCAGGCCGCACGCACATACAGAATGGCCGACCAGATGGTCAGCACCGCGGCCAGCACCAGCAGGCCTTCGCCGATGCGGTACAGGCGCAATTCCGGGAAATCACGCTGGTGCAGGCAGACCACGATGGCGACGATCTGCATGGCGGTCTTGAACTTGCCAATCCAGGCCACGCTCACCGCGGCCCGCTGGCCCAGTTCCGCCATCCATTCGCGCAACGCCGAAATGCTGATTTCACGGCCAACGATGATTGCACTGGATACCGCCATCATCGCACTCGGGTTCTGCTGGACGATGAGGAACAAGGCCACGGCCACCATCAGCTTGTCGGCCACCGGGTCGAGAAAGGCTCCAAATGCGGAACTCATGTTGTAGCGGCGCGCGATCCATCCATCCAGCCAGTCGGTGACGGCAGCGGCAATGAAGATGCCGGCGGCCGCGAGATTGGACCAGCTGCGCGTCGAGGGAAAGTATTCGGGCAGGTAGAAGACGACGACGATGACCGGCAGCAGGGCCACGCGAAACAGGGTGAGGATGGTGGGCAGGGTCAATTGCATTCGTGGGGATTATCCATGCAAGGCGGAATAAATGCGCTCGGCAAGTTCTCGATTGATTCCCTTGACCTGCATGAGTTCCTCGATTCCAGCGCGGGTCACCCCGGCCAAGCCCCCAAATTGCTTGAGCAGCGCGGCGCGACGCTTGGCCCCCACGCCAGCCACTTCTTCCAGTGACGAACTCGAGCGCGCCTTTTCGCGTCGCCCGCGATGCCCGGTGATCGCGAAGCGGTGCGCCTCATCGCGCACCGACTGGATCAGGTGCGAAGCCGGTGACCCTGGTCCCGGCCACAAGGTGCGGCCGGAATCACCCAGGATCAAGCTCTCATGGCCACTTCTGCGTCCGTCGCCCTTGGCCACGCCCACCACGCAGACGCCCTCGACCCCGAGCGTGGCCAGCACATCCAGCGCCTGCCGCACCTGCCCCGCACCGCCATCGATGAGCAGGACATCCGGCAAGCAGCCCTCACCGTTCTGGATTCGCCGATAGCGACGCTCCAGGGCCTGGTGCATGGCCGCGTAGTCGTCACCCGCCGTGATCCCCTGGATATTGAATCGCCGGTAGCGGGATTTCTCCGCGCCCTCCGGGCCAAACACCACGCAGGACGCCACCGTGGCTTCGCCCATGGTGTGGCTGATGTCGAAGCATTCGATGCGCTGGGGCAGCTGCGCCAGGCCAAGCAGCTCGCGCAAGGCCGCAAAGCGCTGCAGCAGGGTTTGTCGACTTGCCAGTCGCGCGGTCAACGCCGCCTGCGCATTGGTCTCGGCCATTTCGAGGAAGCGGGCACGGTCGCCGCGCACGACACTCTTCAACTCGACCTTGTGACCGGCATGCGCAGCCAGGGCTTCGGCCAGCAGCTCCGCTTGCTCCGGCGCATGGCTGAGCACCAACTCGGGAGGAATGGGGCGATCCAGAAAGTACTGGCCGAGAAACGAGCCGAGCACGTCGGCTTCGCCGGCGTCCAGTGCCAGGCGCGGAAAGAAGTCGCGCGAGCCCAGGCTGCCTCCATCGCGGAAGCTCATCACGGTGACGCAGGCGACGCCTTCTGCAATCCGGCAGGCCATCACATCGAGGTCGCGTCCGGCACCCTGCACGAACTGACGCGCCTGCACCTTGCCCACCGCCGCGATGTGGTCGCGCATGCGGGCAGCACGCTCGAAATCCAGGCTCGCGCTTGCCTTCTCCATGTCGGCGATCAACTCGTCCAGCAGCAACTTGCTCTTGCCTTCGAGAAACAGGGTGGCGTGGTGCGCACTCAGTTGGTAATCCGCGACCGTGATCAAGCCGACGCAGGGCGCGCTGCAACGACCGATCTGGTATTGCAGGCACGGGCGTGAGCGGTTGCGGAAATAGCTGTCCTCGCAGTTGCGGATGCGAAACAGTTTGTGCAGCAAGGTCAGGGTCTCGCGCACGGATGCGGCGCTCGGGTACGGACCGAAATATCGACCCCCGCCATTGCGCGCGCCCCGGTGGAATGCCAGGCGCGGATAGTCACCCGGCGTCAAATGGATGTAGGGGTAACTTTTGTCGTCGCGCAGCAGGATGTTGTAGCGCGGACGCAGGGTCTTGATCAGTTGCGCCTCAAGCAGCAAGGCTTCGGCCTCGGTGCGCGTCAGGGTGATCTCGATGCGTGCAATCTGCGCAACCATGGCGGCAATGCGCGGCTGCATGCTCGGCTTGAGGAAGTAGCTGCCGACGCGCTTTTTCAGATTGCCGGCCTTGCCGACATAGAGCAGATCGTCATTGCCCGCAAACATGCGATACACGCCGGGCGCGGTGCTCAGGTGGGCGACAAATGCCTTGCCGTCAAATGCGGGTTCAGCCTGCATGCGCATCATCGTGTGATGGACAGCCGTCGCGTGAAAAACGACTCACCGCACTCGGCCAGTCTGCGCGGCTCATTCCCCAACCGGAACGCGCTTGCCGATGCCGCTGGCGAGGTCAATGCGCACGATCTCATGCACATTGGTATTGGCGATCCACAAGGCACCGGCCGCGATCGACAAGCCGGCTGGCTCGAACAGGCGGATGTCGACGTTCAGCGCACGCACCGCGCCGCTCTTCAGGCTCAGTGCCTTGATCTTGCCGTTGTAGCTGTCGGCAATGAACGCGATACCGCGCGGATCAAGCGTGATGTCTAGGGGATTCTGCAAACGCGCCACATCGCGCGCTCCCGGCGCATCGCCATACTCGTACAAGCCGCTGCCAACCAGGGTCGAAACGCGACCATCCAGCAAGCGGATCAAGCGCACGGCGGATGACGCCGCATCGACCACCAACAGCTGCATGCCGATGGCGGCAATGCCGACCGGCTGCGCAAACGAGGCTTCCAGCGACAAGCCATCGATGAGCTCGCGCTTGCCGGTTCCCGACAGCACATTGACCCGGTTCCGGGTCAGGTCGAGTTCCCACACCTGGTTCTGGCTGGATGAGGTCACATGGAGTTTGTCGGCCACCACGGCAAGGCCGGTCGGCGTACCGATGGGCGTGACCAACGGATCCGCTTCATGCGGGCGCACGCGGCCCTGCTCGCCGGTGCCGAGCACGGTTTCGACATCGCCACCACGCAGGCGAATGCGGCGGATGCAGTGGTTGCCGCGGTCGGCCACGTAGAGAAAATCGTCACGCAGGGCGAGGCCCTGGGGATCGCGGAATCCGCATT
>SHNG01000049.1 GCA_004295005.1 Gammaproteobacteria bacterium | reverse complement strand
TCCAGTTCGATGTCGTGGGCCTTGTACACCACGCCCATGCCGCCGGCGCCGAGCTGCGCGATGACCCGATAGCGACCACCGAGCACGGTGCCTGCATGGATGCCGCTGGACTCGCGCTTGCGCGCCTCGGTCTTCACGGTCGGCGCCGTCAGTGTCTGCCGGCTGGCCGGTGCGCGTGGTTGATCGGCAAGCGCGGTCAATGCAGCGTTCGCCACCGCATAGAATTTCTTGCCGCTGAATCCGCCTTCCACCACCTGCAGGGCATCCGCGCTTACGCTGGCCTTGAGGGCATCGCCAACCGCGCGCGTGAACAGCAGTTGCCCCGGCGTCGCATCGCAGAGCAGGCGATCACCGTGGGCAACCGGCGTGCCCAGCATCACGGAAATCTCCGGATGCGGTGTCGTTCCCCTGGCGCGAACCAGGTCACCTTCAACCAGTGCGCCGGCCGGCAAGGGAACGTTCAACTGTTGGCAATTGCGCAGCAGGATGGCCCAGATGCGTGCGCCTTCGAGCAGGCGCGCAGACCCGGACAGCGAAAAGCGCCAGCGTGCACCGTCCATTGCCTGCAACTCGCACCCGGCTTCCCGGGCGAGCGATTGCAGAAGCTCGTGCACGCCGGTGAATGCTTCCGTGCGCTGCGATGGATCGGTTTCAGGTCCAACCGTTCCCAGCAAATGGCGGAACTCCACTTCCAGCAAGGCGAGGTTGTCACGCTGCGGCGGTGTAACAGGGGCGGGTGTCTGGGTGATGGCCGCCGGGGTTTCCTGCGCGGGCTCAGGCAGGAACCGCGCCATTTGTCCGACATAGCCCGACATGTCGTTCTTTTCGCGCAGGTCCGAAAGCAGGGAATCAAATGCATGCGAGAGTCGTCCCAGCACATCGCTGCCTTCATCTCCGATGTGGGTGCGGTAGTCGCCCGCCGCGGCGGCTTCGGCGGCGCTGGCCATGGCGCCAATCGGGCGCAGGATGCGGCGCGAGATGAAGATGGACAGCAGGATTGCGCCAAGCATTGAAGCCAGTCCGGCCAGAACCATGCGATTGAGGATGTCCCGGTAGCTTGACGTGATCTGATCGGTGGCGGTCATGATCGCCAGGGTGCCGAGTTGGGTTTCCCCGGGAGCCGCGGTCGGCATGAAGCGCGCGCTCCATTCCTGCCCGGAAAAATGCATGGGCACATGATCGAGCAGCTTGCCGTCACGGATGCTGGGCATCCATTTGCCTCGTTCGCTCTCGAACAGGCGCCCGAGTTCGCCGGCCGCCGATGGCTCCAGCGAACTGGCCACGAGCGTCGCAGTCTCGGCAGTGGGCAGCCAGAATGCGACCTGTGCGCCGCTCACCTTGGCCACGGACTGGGCCAGCGCATCATTCACGGCAAGCGCCACCAGCATGAAGCCGACCAGATCCTGGTCGCGTGCCAACGGAATCACGGCGGCCTGGTAAAGCAGATCCGCCTGGCGCCAGTAGCCACTGAACGGTGCGGCATCGCGTACGGCCGGCCCAACCAGCGGGTCATCCGCGAGCGAAGTGGCATAGGCATCGCTTTCATCGGTGCGCGCCAGCACTTCGCCGGAATCATCCAGCAGGATGGCGAGATCAAGGCCAAAGTCGCGGCGGCGCTCTTCCAGCAGGTCGCGCATGGAGCGGGTGTCGCGTACCTCGCCCTCGTCGCCGCCAAGGCCGGGCAGGGCCGCCGAACCCGAGGCATTGGCAATGTAGGTGACGAAATCCGCGTCTGCGGCTATCAGGCGCACGGCAAGCTGCAACTGGTCGAGGCGCTTCTGCTCGAACTCGCGCTGCACGGCGGAGCTGGTGTTGACTGCCTTGTCGACGGCCTGGTCGGCGATCTTGCGACCCTGGAACCAGGCCACGAGCACGGCGGCTCCAATGGCCAGGGCAATCAGCAATGCCATGCCGAGGAACAAGCGCGCGGCCAGTGGAATCGAGATGCGGCCCTGCTGCCTGCGCAGATCAATACGATGCGGCATTGGGGGTCCTGCCATAGGGCTTGCCAAACTTGTTCATGTGGCGCGGGATGCGCCGCTGGTTGAGGTCCAGGGTAACTTCGGTGGTCGCCGTCTCGCCGGGTACCGCCTTGACGTGCCAGGGCTTGGCCCGCTCATGCCAGACCACCAGGTCGCCCTGCCGGGTGGGCAGGTCTTCCAGACGGAACTTGCCGCTCGCATCGGGGCGGGTGAAGAAAGGCGTGTCGAGCACCAGGATGTGTCCAATCATGGAATGATGCACATTGCAGTACACCCGGACATAGCCGGCGTGATTGAAGGTGACGAGCTGCCCCTCCCCCGACGAGTACAGACCGACATCAAAGGCATTGTCTTTCGAGGTGGAAAACGCGTTGTGCAGGATGGGGTCGCGATTCGGGAAGCGCACGCTGCTGCCGACCACGATGGGCAGGACCAAGGGCACGAACTGCTTGCGTTCCGTGCTCATCGCATATTCGGTGGTCGATGGGGTCACAGGGGTCGGTTGGGCCGGCCTGAAATAGACCACGGCCGATGCCGCTTCCTCCGGACGCAGCGGCTTGCCCTCGACGACCAGACTGATCCGTCCCTCCAGGCTGGCGGCAGTGGCGAACACGGGCGCGAACAGAAGCGCCAGCAAGCTTGCACGCATGATCTCCCCTCCTGTTCCCGTGCTGATCATACTTCAGCCGGGGCCGGCGCGGCCTGACGAGCCGGGGGAGCGAATTACGGCTTGCGGCGCGGTTTGTTGGTCGATTTGCCCTTGCCGCGCGAAGCGGGGGCTGGCTTTGGCCTGGTCTGAGCGCTGGATTTCGGCTTGCCTGTGCGTGCGCTGGTGTCGCCTCTGGCCGCCTGCGCAGGAGTCGCCCAGGGCAGGTTGGCCGTGCCCATGGCGTCGGTCGATTGCTGTTGCCACTGGGCAAAGGCCTGCTTGAGTCCTTCGGCGAACTGCAATTGGCTGCCCAGCACTTCGTCAATCGAAGCCTGCGCAGGCATGCGACCGCTCTGGAACGCTTTCCAGAAGGCATCACCCGGCAGCGCACCCAGCGATCCCCAATCATTCAGGGTCAGCATGCGTTCGGTCAGTTGCAGGGTTTGCTCGATTGCGTCTCGGCCCGAGACGGCACCAAGCTGCGAACAGCGCTGGCGGTTCTCGTGCAGCAAGGTGCCAATGCGCAACAAGAGTTCGAGATTGGCCTTGTACAAGGCCATGGGAATACCGGTGTCCTGGCTCATTGCAGGTTCCCTCGTGTGCGTGGTGTGGGGTTGCCGCAGGTGCTGGAACTTGTGGACTGGATTCGTCTGCACGTTCCACTCCGGCGGCTAATCGACCTGGCGACCACCCTCCCTGTAGACCACGCCGGCCTTCATCACGAATTCCACTTGCTTCATCAAGGTGATGTCGTCCAGCGGATTGCCCTTGACCGCGATGACATCCGCATACTTGCCGGCCTCCAGCGAACCGAGGTTGTCGGACTGCTTGAGCAGGGCCGCTGCGTTCACCGTGGCGGCCTGCAGGGCATAGGCGTTGGGGATTCCGGCCTCGACCATGTACTCGAGTTCCTTGGCGTTTTGACCGTGTGGATACACGCCGGCATCGGTACCAAAGGCGAGCTTCACACCGGCCTTGAAGGCGCGTCCTGCGGTTTTCTGGATGACCGGGCCAACCTGGCGTGCCTTGGTCGCAATCTGTTCCGGGTAGTAGCCGGGCACTTCCGCCTTTTCGGCCACGTAGCGGCCCGCAATGATGGTTGGTACATACCAGGTGCCGCGCTGTTTCATCAGCTTCATGTCGGCATCGGACATGTAGGTGCCGTGTTCAATGGAATCGACTCCCGCCGTAACCGCGCGGCGGATGGCCTCGGCGCCGTGCGCATGGGCGGCGACGGTGAAACCGTAATCGTGGGCGGCGGCAATCACGGCGTCGAGTTCCTGCACGGTCATCTGTGCGTTGTCGACGCTGCTGCTTTCGTCGAGCACGCCGCCGGAAGGCATGATCTTGATCAGGTCGGCACCATCCTTGTAGTGCTGGCGCACGGCCTTCCAGGCATCGTCGGGGCCATTGATGATGCCGAGCTTGGGCCCGGGGTCACCCTGCAGGTCGGCGCGATAGCCGTCGGTACCGTCGGCATGGCCACCGGTGCTGCCGATCGCGCTGCCTGCCGAGAAAATGCGCGGACCGGGAACGACGCCCTGATTGATCGCGTTGCGCAGGGCAATCGAGGCATTGTCGCCGTCGCCGAGATTGCGCACGGTGGTGAAACCGGCCTGCAGGGTTCGATTGGCATAGACCGTGGAGCGGATGGCGTAATCGGCCACGTTCCAACGGAACTGGTCGGTGTAGCCGGTCTTGCTGGTTTCGCTGGTCAGATGCACATGGCTGTCGATGAGACCCGGCAGGCAGGTCATTCCGGGCAGCTCGTGATAACGAGTTGCGCCATCGACTTTCTCGATGCGGCCGGCCTGCACCGACTTGATGCGCTTGTCCTCGATGACGATGGTGGTCTCGCCATTGAGCTTGCCGCGCGTGGCATCGAAGGCGTGGTCACAGTGCAGCACGGTCAATTCGGCGGCGGCAACGGGCAGGGCAAGCGGCAACAGCACGACGGCACACAGGCAATGCATCTTCATGGTTGGTTCCTCGGGTGGAATCGGGGCGGGTGACGATCTGCCCTGGTCAAAACTGGGCTTGCGGTTATAGCGCAGGCGAGTGCCCTGGGGAAATCGTACTTCTCGACCTTGTGGGACATGCGGGCTAAGCTGGCGGGCATTTTCGACGATTTACCGAGTCCATTGCCGCATGAGCCAGGAAAGTTACGATCCGCAATCCGTTGAGTCCGCCGCCCAGGAATTCTGGACGCGCACGCGCGCCTTCGAGGTGAAGGAAGACCCCGGCAGGCCCAAGTATTTCTGCCTTTCCATGCTGCCGTACCCGTCCGGTGCGCTGCACATGGGCCACGTGCGCAACTACACGATCGGCGATGTCATCTCTCGCCATCAGCGCATGCTCGGCAAGAACGTGCTGCAGCCGATGGGCTGGGATGCGTTTGGCCTGCCGGCCGAGAATGCCGCCATCGCGCGCAAGACGGCGCCGGCCAAATGGACCTACGCCAACATCGATCACATGCGCTCGCAGCTCAAGAGCATGGGTTATGCGATCGACTGGTCGCGCGAGTTCGCCACCTGCACACCCGAGTACTACGTGCACGAGCAGCGCATGTTCACGCGCCTGATGAAGAAGGGACTGGTGTACCGCAAGAATTCGGTGGTCAACTGGGACCCGGTAGACCAGACCGTGTTGGCGAACGAGCAGGTTGTCGACGGTCGCGGCTGGCGCTCCGGCGCGCTGGTGGAAAAGCGCGAGATCCCGCAATGGTTTCTCAAGATCACCGACTATGCCCAGGAACTGCTGGATGGCCTGGACTCGCTGCCGGGCTGGCCGGAGTCGGTCAAGACCATGCAGCGCAACTGGATTGGGCGCTCGGAGGGCCTCGAAATCGAGTTTGCGGTTGAAGGCGAATCCGAACCGGTGACGGTGTTCACCACCCGCCCGGATACCCTGATGGGCGTGAGTTTCCTTTCGGTGGCGGCAGAACATCCGCTGGCCCGCAAGGCTGCCCAGACCCAGCCTGATGTGGCCGCCTTCGTCGAGGAGTGCCGTCACGGTGCCACAGCCGAAGCCGACATCGAAACCCAGGAAAAGAAAGGTGTCGAGACCCGCTTCAAGGCGATTCATCCAATCACAGGCGAGCGCTTGCCGGTGTGGGTCGCCAACTTCGTGCTGATGAACTACGGCACCGGCGCAGTGATGGCGGTGCCAGGCCACGATCAGCGCGATTGGGAATTTGCCACAAAGTACGATCTGCTGATCCGCATGGTGATTGTCAGTGACGCGGTGCGCGAGGCAATCCGCGAACTGGGCCGCGATGCCGCCGCCAACAAGGATGCCATGTCGGCCGCGCTCGGCGAGAGCCGCGCCATCGACGTGGTGGAACCGGCGGGCGAGATCGATGTGCTGGCGGATTTCGAGAATCGCATCATCACCGAAGGTGCGTTCACCGACCATGGAACCCTGGTCAACTCGGGAGAGTTCGACGGGCTGGATTTCCGTGCCGCGTTTGATGCCGTGGCTGCGCACCTGGAGCGCAAAGGCAAGGGCAAGCGCCGGGTCAACTTCCGCCTGCGTGACTGGGGCGTCTCGCGCCAGCGTTACTGGGGCTGTCCGATCCCGGTGATCTACTGCGCCAAGTGCGACGCGGTGCCGGTGCCGGAGGATCAATTGCCGGTATTGCTGCCGGAGGATGTCGAGTTCAGTGGCGTCAATTCGCCGATCAAGGCCGACCCCGAGTGGCGCAAGACCACCTGCCCGAAATGTGGCGGCCCGGCCGAACGCGAAACCGACACCTTCGACACCTTCATGGAATCAAGCTGGTACTACGCGCGTTACACCTCGCCGGGTGCCGCCGACATGGTCGATGGGCGGGTCAACTACTGGGCGCCGGTGGATCAGTACATCGGCGGTATCGAGCACGCCATCCTGCATCTGCTCTATTTCCGCTTCTATCACAAGCTGCTGCGCGACTGCGGCATGGTCGACAGTGACGAGCCGGCCATCAATTTGTTGTGTCAGGGCATGGTGGTGGCGGAGACCTTCCATCGCGATGGACCTGGCGGCAGCAAGGAATGGATCAATCCGGCGAATGTGGACATCCAGCGTGATGAAAAGGGCCGCGTGACCGGAGCCTTGCTCAAGGCCGACGGCAAACCGGTGGGCATCGGTGGCATCGAGAAGATGTCCAAGTCGAAGAACAACGGTGTCGATCCGGAATCGATGGTGCACAAGTACGGTGCGGATACCGTGCGCCTGTTTGCCATGTTTGCCGCGCCACCCGACCAGTCGCTGGAATGGAACGAAGCCGGCGTGGAAGGCATGTCGCGCTTCCTCAAGCGCCTGTGGCGTGACCTGCACGCGCATGTCGCGCAACCCGACCATCCCGAGGTGGACCCCTTGCAATTGAATGTCGCGCAAAAAACCATGCGTCGCCAGATCCACGAAACCATCAACAAGGTCGGTGATGATTTTGGTCGTCGCCATTCCTTCAATACGGCCATTGCCGCGATGATGGAGCTCCTCAATTCGGTATCACGATTCGACGACATGAGCGATCAGGGGCGCGCGGTGCGCCATGAAGCCTTCGAGTCCCTGGTGCTGCTGCTCAATCCGATCACGCCGCATGCGAGCCATGCGTTGTGGCGGGCACTGGGGCATGCCGAAACCCTGATCGAGGATCAGCCCTGGCCCAAGGCAGACCCCGCTGCACTGGTGCGTGATTCAGTGACGCTGGCCGTGCAGGTCAACGGCAAGCTGCGCGGTACGATCGAGGTTCCCGCAAGTGCCAGCAAGGAAGATTGCGAGAATGCCGCACTGGTTGAGCCTTCCGTGCGCGCGCATATCGAAGGCCAGACCATCCGCAAGCTCGTCGTGGTGCCGGGCAAGATCGTCAATATCGTGGTGTGACAGGGATCGGGGATCGGGGATGCGGCTTGTCTCCCTCTCCTGCCGGCGTACCCAAAAGGGTATGAAGGAGAGGGCCAGGGTGAGGGTGGGGCGCACGATACCCTCATCACACCTGCCAAGGCCCGCATGAACTTCGGCTATGCTTGATCTTCAATCTCGCATGCAATTGACCATGAACCAACCTCGTGTCGCCATTCTCCTGTTGTTGATCACCCTGCTTTCCGCTTGCGGCTTTCACCTGGCAAAAGAGGCGCAATTGCCCGCCACCCTGTCGCGCATCGCCGTGCAGGGAGCGGATCCCTACAGTCCCTTGGTCGTGGATCTCGGCAAGGCGCTGGCGCGCTCCGGTTCGGAACTGGTCGAGGCCAATGCCGGTCCCGGCGCGATTTTCAGGCTCGGCGCCAACTCGGTGCGCACCGATGTGCTTTCTGTCGGCGGCAATGCGCGCGCCAACGAGTACAGCATCCGTCATCACGTGGAATTCGACGTGGTCGCGGCCGATGGCAAGGTGTTGCTTGCACCGCAGGTCATCGAATTGAGCCGTGACTTCACCTTCGACGCCAACCAGGCGCTAGGCATCGCCGCCGAACAGGATCTGCTCATCGACGAGCTGCGTCGCGACATGGTCCAAGCCATCCTGCGCAGACTGCAGGCACGAGACCAGGCTCCGGCCAACTGAGGGCTGGCCCGCGCGGGCTACGGACTCTGCGCTGACCTGAAGGCAACGCAGATCAAGTTCCGCATGTCCAAAGCGCATCCAAAGTGCATTGGAAGATGAGCGCATGGCCGTTCATGGTTCGGCGGGCGCACCACGAACGGAGACGACTTGATCGACATTGCCTTGCACGTGCCATTGGGCAGGCGTGCAAGTGCCACAAAATCCATTCTGTCTGAGGTGATGCGCTGACCTGCGGCGCGCCTGCCGGGTGAAGGCGCGTGGAAACGCGCAAGTCAACAACGGTTACAGATGGTCATTTCGCTTGAATGCCCGAGGCTCATCGTTCCAGAATGCCATGGATCATGGTCTTCGCCTGCGTGTGGCCTCAGGAATTGCTTCAGATCAACCTGATTCGCGGACACAAGGCGGTGTCTTGAAATTGTCATGTTTGCGCGTCTCGATTGAGTGCTCGCCGAGGCATGGCGTTGCTTGAAACGTTGCAACAGCGAACGGGTATCCGAAACAAGTCTTCAGGGGCAAGTCGTGCAGAATCTGATCAGGTGGGTCGCAACCCTTTTCCTCGTTCTGGCCGCGCAAGGTGTCATGGCGCAGCAGACCTTCACCAAGACGCGGCTCGGCAGTGCCGGGCCGTATGACACCAATGAAGTGGTGACCTACCGCCTGCAGGGCTCCTGCAACAATCTGGTTTCCGGATGCGGAACCTTGCGCATCGAGGATGCGTTTCCGGTGGAACTGGTGGTGGCCAACTGCCCCACATCAGCATTCTTCAACACCATCACCTGCACGCCGGGGACCAACACGTTGGTGATGGTGCGCAATACCTATGCCGGTGGTGATTCCTTCTCGCTGGATATCGACCTGCGCGTGATTCCCTCGATCACCGTCAATGTCAGCGATGTGGTCAATCGCGCGGTGGCCGGGATCAACGGCTTGATCTGCCCACCGCCACCGCAGAACACCGTGGTTGGCGGGCCGCGCCCCGTGTTGCCACCCGACACTGCCGATTGCGCCTATGCCGAGGCAGCCCCCATCAGCGTCGCAGCTCCGACCCCGCAATACGCGGTGACCAAGCAGCGACTGGATCCGGCACCACCGTTGACCATCGTCGCTGGCGAGGCGGTGACCTACCGCGTGCGCATCTGCTCGACTTCTGCCAACGGCAACATGCCACTCACCAATGCGACCCTGATCGACACCTTGCCCAACGTGCCTGGCCTGGGCCCGGCAAACGTGGAAAACAGCAGTGGCGGTGCTGTGGCCGCGGGTCCGCCGGTGACGGTTACCTGGAATCTGGATGACAGCACTCCGCCGCCAACCGGACTGTTGAACCTGCATACCGGTACCGGCTGCGCCGAGCGCATCCTGGTGGTGCGCTATCCGGCAGGTCTGCCGGTGGGCACGGCGGTCAACAATTCGGCCAGCGCAACCATCGTTCCGCAGGTCGGCGCCCCCGGCAACATCGGCCCGGGCACGCGCAACGACACCATTGGCGCACCCGCACCGAACGGCACCTCGAACAAGAGCGCGCCCGATGTTGCGCCGGGAACCGGCAATCCGATCATCTACAGCATCAGCGCCAACACCAACAATGCCAACGCGCGGGTGCCGAATTTCACCGTGGTCGAACGTTTCCCGCAGGCTCTGGGCGCATTGCCACCCGGCATCACCTTCGCTTCGGCAAGCAGCGGGCGCTGGAATTCACCTGCCGATGGCAATGTCGCGAGCGACATGCGTGCAACCATCGAATTCACCACTCAGCCTCTGCTGCCCGGCAACTACTGTGACTTCTCGACAGCAACGGCGCTGGCCAGCAACATCGCCAGTCCAGGCGCATCGATCACATACAACGTGCCCGCCGACATTCCCGCAACGGCCACTTGCATGCGCTGGGTGTTCACCGATCTCGGCGCCAACGGGCCGGCGACCCCGCGCAATTTTGCCTTCACCACCGCGCCGCAGGTTCGCTATGACGTGGGCAGCAGTCCACCGGTAATCGTGCCGTCGGCTGTGCAGAACTGCACATATATTGATTTCACCGGCGGCCCGGCTTCGCCAGTCGTGCGTTGCGCCAACGCGCGCGTCGAAGACGGCACGCCATCGGTACGTGCCAGCAAGACCGCCAATCCGGCGATTGCCGCGCCGGGGGCGACCATCGATTTCACCCTGGCTGCCACCCATGTCAACGGCGACAGCACAGCGCCGATGGTCAACCCGATCCTCTCTGACTGGTTGCCGCTGTCGCTTGAATTTGTCAGCCTGGTCAGCACGACGCCAGCCGGTGGCGTGTTGCAGGTCACGCCCGACCACGTCACTCCGGGTCGCACCCTGGTCCGCGTTGCCTTCACCGGCAGCTTCCCGACCGGCGGTGGCGGTGTACAGGCAGTCATTCGCGCGCGCGTTCGCGAGGGTGTGCCGGCCAATCCGGCTCCGTCCCCGGCCTATGTCAACGACATGGCGGTGTTCCTGGATCCCGGTCCGTCCGGCACCTTCACCTGCCCGAACAACAGCGCGCCCATTGTCGACGCAGACGACCTGGACAATGACGGTTCCAACACCGATCTGATGTGCCCGGGATCAGCCGAATTCCGCGTGTCCGAGGCGTTCATCCTCGGTGGTGAAAAGTGGGTCGAGGGTGATCCCGCGTTGGCGGTGGTCGGCGACCCCAGTCAGGCCAGCGTGGCTACCAACAATTCGTTGTGTCCCAACTACCAGGCCACATTTGGTGGGCCCGCATCCAACTTCACGCGTTTCCCCTGCGTCGCCCGTACCGATCATGGCGATACGTTCCGTTATCGCCTGCGCCTGGCCAACACCGGCAACCTGTTGCTGGATGAATACGTTCTCTACGACACGGTCCCGTTCATCGGTGACACCGGCGTCGGCGGTCCGCTCAGCGGCACGCCACGCCTGACCCGCTGGGCGCCCGTGCTGGATGGTGCGATGAGCGCCACCGTAGTGGTTCCACCCTTGATTCAGTTGATCAACCCGGGCCTGGATCCGGTGGCCTATGCCAGTTCGGCCGCAGTGCAGATCGAGTACACGACGACGGCGAATTTCTGCCGCGGCCAGGTGCGTACCGCCAACTACACGCCGGCACAGGCGGGCACGGCGGCGATCGAGAATTCCTATCCGACCGGCTGCACGCCTGGAGTGTGGACGACCACGCCGCCGTCACCGGCATCACTGGCCACAGGGTTCCGCATTCGTGCGTTCTCCGCCCTGACCAGCCCGGTTGCGAGCACGGATTGGGTGCCTGGCACCTACATTGAAGTGGACGTGCCGATGCGCGCACCGGCGACCGGAGCGCCACCAAGCTATGTTGGTGGCACGGCGCCGAACATCCGCGGCAACGCGGCAGTTTTCAATCCGAGCTGGAACTCGTTTGCACATCGCGTGTTCCAGGCCGGCGCGACGGCTGCTGCCGACCTGCTGCCCACCGCGGAACCGCCGAAAGTCGGCGTGATCCTGCCCGAGCGCTACCGCCTCGGCAATCTGGTCTGGCTCGACAATGGCGCGGGCAATCCGGCTCAGCGCAACAACGGTTTGGCCAATGCAGGCGAACCCGGTATCGATGGCGTCAACGTGCTGCTGTGCCGCGACAACGACGGCTCGCCCGGACCGAGCGGCGGCGACAGCCTGGTTGCCACGACCCTGACCGCAACCGTGCTGGGCAACGCCGGCAAATATTCATTTGGCGATTTGCTCGCCGGCAACGACTACTACGTGGCCATCCCCAATGCCGCCACGCAACCGGCCTTGCTCGGCCTGTTCTCGACAGTGCCGGATGAGGCCAACCCGAACCTTGATGCCGACAACAACGACAACGGTGCGTTGCTTGCGGCTACGGTGTGCGGCAACAACGCTGGCGCAATTGCTTCGGGCCTTGTCAGTCTTGGTCCAGTCGCGGGCACGCCGCCGACGGCTTCCGAGCCAACCAACGAAACGCTGCGTTCTGGCGGTGCCGATGATGACAACGATGGCAATACCGTGTTTCCGGACACGGCCTCGAACTTCAGCGTCGATTTCGGTTTCGTGCAGCCGGTTGACCTTGGCGACCTGCCGAACGGCTACGCCACCCTGATCGCCAGCAATGGCCCGGTGCATCCGGTCATCAACGCGCTGCGCCTGGGTGCCACGGTGGATACCGAGATCGATGGCCAGCCCGGCGTGGGCGCGGATGGCGATGACACCAATGGCGCGCCGGATGACGAGGATGGAGTCACCGTTGCCGATCTCACCCAGTATGTGGGCGCGCCGGGCAATGTCCGCATCTCCTACAACAATCCGAATTCGGGCAATGCCTCGGCACGCATCTGCGGGTTCATCGACTACAACGGTGATGGTTCGTTCTCTGCCGGTGAAACGGCAAGCATTGATGTCAACAATGGCAGCGCAACGGCAACGCTCGGCTTCGGCACGGTGCCGGCCGGCTTCACCGGTTCGACCCATGCACGCTTCCGCATCAGTTCGGATACCGCGGCGGCCTGCGCATCGACTGGCCCGGCAACGGATGGCGAGGTCGAGGATTATGTGGCCGCGATTTTCCCGGCCGTCGATTTTGGCGACCTGCCGGATACTGCGGCGGGCACAGGCCCCGCAAACTATGAAACCCTGCTTGCCAATGACGGACCGCGCCACCCTCTGCGTACTGGCCTGCGCCTGGGCGCCTGCGTGGATGCGGAAACCGATGGACAACCCGGTGCAGCGGCGGACGGTGATGACCTTGGCGTCGGCACCACCACCAATGGCACCTGTGCGGTGGCCAATGACGACGAGGATGCGGTTGATCCGGCATCTCTGGCATTCGCCACCGGCGCCCCGGTGAGTGTTTCCGCGCTGGCCACCAACACGGTGGGCAGTCCGGCGACCTTGTGCGGATTCATCGACCTCAATGGTGACGGCGATTTCGCCGATGCCAGCGAAGCGGCATCCGCCGGCGTGCCCAATGGCAGCAACAATGCGGGCATCGTGCTCAACTTCGGTGTGGCGCCGCCGGGAACGGTGCCGTCCGGCTATGCGCGCTTCCGCCTGAGCACATCGCCGACCTGCTCCGCGACCGGTGGGGCCACGGATGGCGAAGTCGAGGATTACCGCTTTACCGCACTGGTTACCGATCTTGGCGACCTTCCCGATACCGGGGCAGGTTCCGGCACCGGCAACTACCAGACCCTGCTGGCCGATGGTGGTGCAGTCCATCCGATCATTGCCGGTCTTTTCATGGGCAATCTGGTCGATGCCGAAGCGGATGGCCAGCCCACGGTAACAGCCAGTGGTGATGATGCCGCCACCAGCGACGACGAAGACGGGGTCGACACCGCCAGCCTCACCTTCGTTGTCGGTCAGTCCGGCTCCGTGAATGTGGTGGCCACCAACCAGACCGGAAGCGATGCGCGCCTGTGTGGATTCATCGATTTTGACCAGGACGGAAGCTTCCTGCCCGGCTCGGAAGCCAGCTCGGTCTCCGTGCCAAGCGGCAGCAACGGCGTCACCTTCCAGTTGCCGTTCACCAAGCCACTGAATACGCCAAGCGGTCCGACCTTTGCACGTTTCCGCCTCAGCACGGATACCGCAGGCGCCTGTGCGGTTGCCGGACTGGCCAGCAATGGCGAAGTCGAGGACTACGTGGTCAGCGTACGCCGGGTTGATCTGGGTGACTTGCCCGACACCGGCACCGGCGTCGGACCCGGCAATTACCAGACCCTGGTTGCCGACGGTGGACCGATGCATGACATCGTGCCTGGCTTGTTCATGGGCGCGACCGTCGACAATGAAGCCGACGGCCAGCAAGGCGTGAACGCCGATGGCGATGATCTTGTCACTTCGGATGACGAGGATGGCGTGCTGGTTGCCGATCTGGCGGACATCCTCCTCGGCCCGCATTCGGTGCGCGTGAACGCGACCAATCTCACCGGCAATGCTGCCCGTGTTTGTGGCTTCATCGACCTCAATGGCGACGGTGATTTCAATGACGCTGGCGAGAGCGCCACGCAGCCGATTGCCAATGGCAGCAACAATGTGCAGGTCTCGCTTGGCTTCGGACCGGTTCAGCCAGGCGCTCCGGCATCCTCGTACGCCCGCTTCCGTTTGAGCACGGCAACCACGCCATGCTCGGCCTCCGGCGCCGAGCCCGATGGTGAAGTCGAGGATTATGTTGTCGGTTTCCGCCGCTACGATTTTGGTGACTTGCCCGACACCGGCACTGGCGTCGGACCCGGCAATTACCAGACGCAATTTGCCGACAATGGTGCTGCGCATGGCATCGTTCCCGGCCTGCGCATCGGCGCTTGCGTAGACGCAGAGGCCGATGGCCAGCAAAGTGCGGGCGCGGACGGCGATGACAATGGCAGTGGCAGCTTCACCAGCGGCACCTGTGCGGTTGCCGGCGATGACGAGGATGGCGTGCAACTGCGCTCCATCTACAACCAGGGCAGCCCGACCACGACACCAGCCACGGTCACCAACACCACGACCGACTTGGCAACCCTTTGCGGATTCATCGACTGGAACGGCAATGGCAGTTTCACCGATACCAACGAAACCGCGCAGGTTGCCGTGCCGCCCGGCACCAACAACGGTTCGGTGACACTGGATTTCGGCGTGGTTCCGGCCGGCAATGTGGCCAATCCCTATGCCCGCTTCCGACTGTCCACCGGCGCGGTTTGTACGCCGGATGGGGTGGCCACGGACGGTGAAGTGGAAGACTACCTGGCGGATAGCACAGGCGGTGCCATGAGCCTCGGCAACCTGGTTTGGGAAGACCTCAACAACGATGGTCTGGTGACCGCGGGTGAGCCCGGTATTCCCGCCATTCCGGTCAACCTGTACCGTGACTCGAACGATGATTCCAATCCAGATGGTCCAGCCATTGCCAGCACGGTGACCGACGCCAATGGCAATTACATGTTCGACGAATTGCTGCCGGATACCTATCTGGTGGAAGTGGTCGCGCCTTCCCGTTACACGGTATCGACAGGTACCGGTCGTCGCTGGTTGCCAAACGGACCCTATGAGCCGGCGCCTGATGCGGACAATGACATCGACAACGACGACAACGGCACCTTGCAGACAGGTGGCAGCATCTGGTCGCTTCCGGTGACCCTCACTGCAAAGGGTGAGCCGGTGAACGATGGCGACACCGACTTCAACTCAAACCTCTCGGTTGATTTCGGCCTGCTGACCAACTTCGACCTGGCCCTGCGCAAGACCCTTGCGCCGGGGCAACCCGTCAACATTCCGGCAATCGGTGCCAATGTCGATTTCGTCATCACCGTATTCAACCAGGGCACCATCGCGGCGACCAACATCACGCTGACCGACACCATGCCCATTCAGTTTGCGCTCAATGATCCGGCCTGGACCCAGCTCTCGGGCAACCAGATCAGCTACACGATCGCCGGCCCGTTGGCACCGGGGGCCAGCATTGCAGTGCCGCTGCGTCTGGTGTTGCAGCAGCCGATCCAGGGAACGGTGACCAACATTGCGGAAATCTCGGACGCCAGCGATGGCGATGGAAACCCGATCCGTGACATCGACTCGGATCCGGATGACGCCCCGGAAAATGATGGTCAACCCAACGATGACGCCATTGGCAACGAGGATCAGGATGAGGACGACATGGACATCGCCGTGGTCGGCAGTGTCGTTGGCATCCCGACCTTGAACGAGATCGGCTTGCTCGCAATGATGCTTCTGCTGGCCGCATTTGCCAGCCGCAGGATCAGGCGCATGGCGGCGTGATTTCAATCATTGAACGGCCTCCCCGTTTCTGACGGGGAGGCCAATCAGTTTGCTTGCGGCCAAACCGGGTGCTGGAAGTCTGCGTTGTGGGGTCCGCGGCTCGCCGTGTCCCGTACAATGACCCCATGCCCGCCCGACTCTCCGATCTAGCGAAACTGCTTGCCACCAGCGAGCTCAAGCCGGTCTGGTTGATTGCCGGCAGCGAACATTTGCTGGTGATGGAGGCGGCCGACCGCCTGCGCGCGCGGGCACGCGAGCTGGGCTACCTTGAGCGCGAGATCCACGATGTCGACACGCGATTCGACTGGAACGAACTGGCGATGGCTGGCGCGTCGATGTCGCTGTTTGCGAGTCGACGCCTGATTGAACTGCGCATGCCAAGCGGCAAGCCGGGCAAGGAGGGCAGTGCAGCCATTGCCCAGTGGTGCGCCAATCCGCCACCCGACACGCTGTTGCTGATTACCACCGAAGAATGGAGCAAGGCGCAGGAAGGCGCCTGGTTCACGGCCATCGACAAGGTCGGCATTGCCCTGCCGGTGTGGCCGCTCAAGCGCGAGGAAATGCCAGGCTGGATTGCAGCGCGCCTGAAATCGCGCGGAATCAAGGCCCATGCGGAGGCCATCGAGATGCTTTGTGAGCGCGTCGAGGGCAATCTGCTCGCCGCCGCACAGGAAATCGACACGCTGAGCCTGCTGATCGGTGAGGGGCTGCTCGATGTCGAAACACTGGAGGCCAGTGTCGCCGACGATGCGCGATTCGATGCCTTTCGACTCACCGATGCGGCCATTGCCGGCGATGCCGCGCGTGCCTTGCGCATGGTCGCGGGTCTGCGTGCCGAGGGTGCCGAAGCGATTCCGCTGATGGGCTGGCTGCTCAACCAATTGCGCGTGCTGTACCGGCTGGCCAATGCGCGGGATCTGGCCCAGGCATTCAAGACCGAGCGCATCTGGGACACCAAGCAGCCTTTGTTCCGGCGCGCGCTGAAAACAGGAAGCCCCATGCATTGGCAACGATGCATTGTGCATCTCGGACGCATTGACCGAATCGCCAAGGGACGTGGCGAGGGTGATGTCTGGCGCGAAATTGAACGACTGGTCGCCGCGATAGCCATGCCAAGTCGTGCCGCGTCCCTGCTTGCCGAACCATGAGCGAGACCGGCCAGAGGCCATTGGCCATCCTTGGTGGCACGTTTGATCCGGTGCATCTGGGCCATCTGCGTGCCGCTTGGGAAGCCGCCGAGTTCCTCGATGCCGAAGTGCGACTCATGCCTGCCAGCATACCGCCGCATCGACCGCAGCCGGTGGCGAGTGCATCGGAGCGCATGGCCATGTTGCACGCGGCGCTCAAGGGGCAGGATCGCTTGCAGATCGATGACCGCGAACTGCGCCGGCAGGGTCCATCGTATTCGGTGGACACGCTGCTTGAGTTGCGCAGTGAAATCGGTCGTCATCGGTCGCTTGTGCTGTTGCTCGGCATCGATGCCTTTGCCGGACTTGCCGATTGGCATCGTTGGCAAGCCCTGTTCGAACTTGCGCATATCGGTGTGCTGACCCGCCCTGGTCACAGCCCCGCCTTCAGCGATGCATTGCAGCGCGAGGTGCAGGCGCGACGCATCGAAAGCGTGGAGGCCCTCACCAGCACGCCTGCCGGCAGCATCATCGATATCACCGTCAGCGCGCTGGAAATCTCCGCAACGCATATTCGTGCTGAACTCGCAGCAGGCCGCGAGCCGCGCTATCTGGTGGCCGATGCGCTGCTCGCCGAACCCGCATTGCTGGACCCGTATCGCCAGAGTGGCACGCGATGAAGTCAGGATGGTCAAGCATCGTGGTTGCGATCCTGATTGCAATTCAGGGCTCATCAGTGGCGTTCGCCGATCCATTGGATGCGCAAGACTTCACCCGCATTCTCCAGCAATCGCATGAACCTCCTGATGCGCCGCAAGCCGTCATCCGATCGCAAGACGAGCTTGATGCCTATCTCGGACAGCATCCCGACAATCCGCTCAAGGCGTTCAGTGCGAGGGCTTACCAAAGATTTCTGGAAGGGTTGGAGTTCAACGAAGTTGGTCTTGCGACCTACAGGTATTCGGAGCTCGTCGCGGAGTTGACCCCAAACCAGGCTCTCGCCGTTCTGAAGTTGTTTGGCGTGGAAGGCACGATGGCTTCACTTCAGTTCGAACATGCCGAAACGGAGGCCGCGGTCCATTCTGCAAGCACGGGTATCACCACTGCGCCGCAGTCGCCGGATCGGCTCCATGATCTGGCGAGGAACGCACAGCGCCTGGATCGTGACTTTGCCGAGGTCGACCAGAAGGTGCCACGCCTGCGTGAAACGTTCGAGCGCGCTCTTGCGGTTGTTGATGGGGTTGGACCCGCTGCGCTGTCCGATGAAGATGCGCGGGATTTTCATGAGATGGCGCAATCGCTCGCGTTCTATTCCAATGCTCCGGCAGAGACACGGCAATTGCGCCGTGCGTATGACGAGTTGAGGCGTCGCGAGCTGGCGCTGAAAAGTCAGGGAAGGAACATGCGCGATCAGTACGTCGCCTCGCGCATGTTCGAGGATGCTATCGAATTTGCGCGCAACAACCCCGATCTTGCCCTCGTCGCCATTCCCCGATTCATTGACTCGCCTCATGACGGCACAGCCCGTTCGCTTTGGCGTCTTTCGAAAGACGGTCGTGAATTGAGGCGCGAAGCATTCGATCCTGGCAGGATGGGCAGATTGATCGTGGTCGGCTCTCCAGGCTGTTCGTTTTCCCGCAAGGCGCAAGCGGCCATCGCCGCAGATGATCAACTAGCGATGGTCATGCGCAAGTACGCCACTTGGCTGCTGCCGCAATCACGCATACCTGACTTTGAATCCTTGAAGCAGTGGAATTCGCTAGACCCTGAGCAACCCTTGTTGGTTGTAGACAGGAACAGTCAGTGGCCTGGCATTTCGATGGCGGAGACACCAGACTTCTATTTCATGAAGAACGGACAGGTTGTCTCGCGCGTAATCGGCTGGCCGGGTCCTGAGCAACTGGCGAAGCTGAGGGCAGGGTTCGAGCAGGTGGGAATCACTGTCCCCTGATCTGGTGTCGGGTGCCGACAGGCTGGCACTGATGCCAAACCAGTCTGCCTTTGGGAGAATCTCCTTGCAAGCACGCCCCGTGTTGTTGTGTACTTCGGGATTCAGCAGCATTGCGCACGGACGGCTTTTGGTTCGTCAGGGCGGGGAAGGCTCCGGCATTACCTTGAACGGCATTGAACGGGGAGCGCATGCATGGCCAAGCGGTCTGCCTACTCGCAGTCCTATCGCGGTCCGTGGCGTCGGTCGACGGATTCCGGAAGGGGCTTCTTTTTCCGACTCGGACGCTGGCTGAAGCGTCTGCTGGTTCTGGCACTGCTCGTCGGCATGCTTGCCGTGCTCGGTTTCGTGCTGTTCGTGGCAATTCCGGTGAACTCGATTCCGGAACCCGAGCGCGTCGATGCAAGCGTGTTTCTCGACCAGGGCTGGGGCATTGCCGGTGATTCGGCGGATCGCCAGCGCTACTACTACACGCCGCAGGGCAGTTCGATGCCGCAGGGTGCGCTGGTCACCCCGCTGCGCTACTCCTGGTTCGTGAACCTGGAAATGCCGCTCGATGAGCGCCGCTTTGCCGATCCCGAGCACATGCGCCGCTATCGCTTCATCGTGGACGCGCAACCCAGCGCCGCCAATCCCGATCAACTGCCGGTGGGTTTTACCCGGCACTACGATCCTGCATTGGGCCAACAGGTGCTCGACATCACTTGCGCAGCGTGTCATAGCGGTGAGATTCACGCGTTGAAGGACGGCAAGGTGACTGCCATCCGCATCGATGGTGGTCAGGCCATGCACGCCTTCACCAGCATGCAGCGTGGATCGTTCGGGCCAACCCTGGTCGCCTCGATGCTCTCGACCTGGACCAACCCCTGGAAATTCGATCGCTTCGCGAAAAAGGTGATTGGGCCGCGCTATCCAGCAGGCAAGTCTGCATTGCGCGGCGAGCTGTGGGACACCATCAAGGCATTCGCCACACAAGGCCAGAATGATCCTTTCCGGCACCTCTATCCGGTGACAGAAGGCTATGGCCGCACCGACGCGCTGGGTCGCATCGCCAATACCGTGTTTGGCGATCACTTGCAGGCGTCCAATTACCAGGACGCAACGGCGCCGGTCAGCTACCCGTATTTGTGGAACATCTGGAAGTTCGATTGGGTTCAGTACAACGGTTCGGTCAGCCAGCCACTGGCGCGCAACATCGGTGAGGCGCTGGGTGTTGGCGCAGTGCTGCGCTTGACCGACGACTACGGCAATCCCATTCCGCAATCCGAGCGCTTTGATTCCTCGGTGATCATGCCGAACCTCAATCGCATCGAACATACCCTGCAAAAACTCACCCCACCCCGCTGGCCCGAAGATCTGCTCGGCACCATTGATCAATCCCTCGCCGCGCGTGGCAAGGTCTTGTTCGAGACGCATTGCCAGGGCTGTCATGGCCCGCATCCTGCGGATGCCGCCGAGCAAATGGCCAATGCGCCCGGCAAGCCCTGGCCGGGCACGCAGTGGAAGATCGAAGTGATTCCGGTCGAGCACATTGGCACGGATCCGAGCGAGGCCAACGGATTCCTTTCGAGACGCTACAATTTGAGTGCCGCCGGCCTCACGCGCGAGGAAGTGGATCGCGCACTGCGTCCACAACTGACTCGCCAGCTCGCGCGAGATGTGCGCTGGAATCTGAAGGCTGTGATCGATGCTCGTGCTGCCGAGGCACAAGCGCCGGGCAACCTGCCGGCGCTGCTGGAAAGCTATCCGGATCCGGATGCGCAGGCGGAAGTCTCGATTCCTCAGGCTGCATTCCAGGCGATTGCCGCTGAACTGGGCGGTGATGCCGCGCTCAAGCCGCCTTCGGACGCGCCGGCATGGCAGTGCGATCTTGATTGCAAAACCCAACGACTGTTGCACGCCGTGAGCAAGGGCAGCGCCGATATCGACAGCCAGTTGCAAAGTATTGATGTCACCAGCCTCAGTGAAGGGCAGGGACTCAATATCCTCGGCCTGATGATCAAGGCCAAATACTTCAAGGGCAATCAGGTTCCTTATGCAAACCAGCAATGTCTCGAAGGCTTCGGCACGCTGGATCTGCCGCAGCAGATTGCCGGATACAAACCGCGTCCTCTGGAAGGCGTATGGGCGACACCGCCGTTCCTGCACAACGGTTCGGTGCCGAATCTTTACCAGATGCTGCTGCCGCCCGAGCAACGCAGTGCCCGCTTTCTGGTCGGCAGCCGCCTGTTCGATGCGAAACATGTGGGCTACGTCAGCGAGCCAACGCCGGGGCATGCCGAAGGTTTCTGGTTTGACACCAGCATCGAAGGAAACCACAACAGCGGGCATGCCTTCACCGCGACGCCGGAACAACTCGCTGCGGCCCAATCCGATCCTGTGAACCACGCCTTGCCCAGTGGAGTGATCGGTCCGCTGCTCAGTGATGACGAACGCTACGCGATCATCGAGTACCTCAAGGTGCATCGCGATCTGCCAGCCACACCACCCGACTTCTCGCCGCCGGACTGCGCTCCGTGAGCGGACCGACCGCGCCCGACTACGCGGCGGATTTCGAGTCGGTACGCCAAGCCGAACTGGACTGGATCCGGCAGCGTCGCGAAGCGGCGGGTTTGCCGCCGGTGCAGGACGACTTGGTGGGTCTCGCGTTTTCCGGTGGCGGCATCCGCTCGGCCACCTTCAATCTCGGCGTATTGCAGGCACTTGAAGCGGCTGGCGTGCTGCGCCAGGTCGATATGCTGTCCTCGGTCTCCGGTGGCGGCTATGTCGCCTCGTGCTATCACTGGCTGCGCGCGCATGCGCCGATTGCGGGCGAGCACAGTGTGTTTGCGCGCACGGTGGCGGGCGGCGACGGCAGCGTGCTGGACTGGTTGCGCAGCCACGGCAAATTCCTGATTGCCCAGCGCGGATTTTCGCTATGGACCCTGATCGCCTCGGTGCTGGCGGCGATCTTCGTCAACGTGATGGTGTTGGGGCCGCCGCTGCTGATTGCCGTATTCGGTCTCACCCTGGGCTGGTTGCCGTTCGAGTGGCCGCAGTGGTTGGCTCTACCAGGCAGTTCCATCCACGAGCACCACGGGTTTCTGCTGCTGTTGATGCTGGGTGCATTCTGCCTGCTGTTGTTTCCGCTGGTCGCAATAGCATTTGCCCTGCTGGCCGGTGTGGATGGATTCGCCAAGCGCGCGCACATCGACCGCTGTCGAATTGGCATGGGGCGCTTGCTTGTCGCCGGTTTTGCATTGATCGGCCTCGGGCTGATTCCGGTGCTGGCCAGGCTCGGTGGCCTCATCGACCACATGTTTTCCTTCGAGGAAGCACGAGCCTTGGGCAAGCATCTGTCCTGGTTGATGCCTGTGCTCGGCGGTGTGGCGTCGCTGATGATGGACAAGCGCAAGGGCGGTGCGGGGCGTGGCCGATTGGCGATGGTCGGCGTCACCCTGTTGGCCTATGGCGTGCTGATCCTGTGCTATCACCTGGCGGTGGACCATGCACGGATGCATTCAAGCGTGTTTGCCGGCTTGTTGGGCATGTCGCTGCTGCTGGCCCTGGTCTGCAACATCAACCGCGTTTCGATCCATGCCTACTATCGCGCGCGCTTGGGCGTGGCCTTTCTGCCCAGGCTCGAAGGCGACAGTGCGAGCGACCCGGGCGAATTCAAGCTGGACCGCATCGGACCAGAACTCGGCGCACCGCTGCCGCTGATCAACGCCACGCTGAACACCACCAGTTCCACCAACACCAAGCTGGCCAGCCGGCAAGGCGCGAGCTTCTTCTTCTCGCCGCTGTATTCCGGCTCGACAGCGACCGGATTCCGCAACGGGGAGAGCTTTGCCGAAGGCCACCTGGCGCTCTCCAATGCCTTCAGCATCTCCGGTGCCGCCGTCGATCCGGACATGGTCGACACGCGTGCGCGTGCGGTGTCGTTCCTGATGGCATTGTTCAACCTGCGCCTGGGCTACTGGTCGGCCAATCCGAAGTTCGCGGACCGGCGCAGGCGCTGGCTGCCGTGGTGGTGGATCTTCATCGGTTGCGAGATGTTCGGCTACGGCCTCGATGAAACACGGCGACATGTGCATCTTTCCGACGGTGGTGGCTTCGAGAACCTCGGCATCTACGAATTGATCCGTCGGCGCGTGCGCTTTCTGATCGTGACCGATGCGGGCGCCGATCCGCTGACCACGCTGGCTGACCTCGGTCGTGCCATTGAACGGGTGCGCGTGGATTTTGCTGCCGAAATCGACATCGATGCCGACCGCCTGTATCACCAGCGTGACGATGTGCTCATGCAGCAGCCGTATGTGCTGGGGCGCATCCGCTACGCCGATGGATCGCAAGGCGAGATTCTCTACATCAAGCCGAGGTTGTGCGCCGGGCTGAGCGCCGACCTCTATGCCTACTGGCGGGCCAATCCGGCCTTCCCCGAGCAGCCCACATCGGAACAGTTCTTCGGCGAAGCGCAGTTC